>NZ_JBMERN010000006.1:0-94614 GCF_049310965.1 Loktanella sp. DJP18
TGATATTGCCGTGCTTTTGGCGGTCGACGCAACACCGGCAAGGCTGATGACACAGAGGCATTGGCCCCGGTCGAAATGCTGTTATATGCCCCCGCACAACAACTGGGGGCTTTTATGGCGCATTATGAATACAAGGTGGTTCCGGCCCCCCGGCGCGGTGAAAAACTGCGCGGCGTGCGGGCGAGCGAGGATCGCTTCGCCATCGCCCTCGCCTCTGTCATGAACGCGCAAGCCGCCGACGGCTGGGAATATCAGCGGACCGAAACCCTGCCCTCGGAAAAGCGGGAAGGCCTGATGGGCAAGGCGACCGTGTTCCAGAACATGATGGTCTTTCGCCGGATGAAGACCGCCCCCTCGCCCACCGTCGCACCCGTCCCGATGATCGAGGACAAGCGCGACGATACGCCCCCACAGGATGCAGTCGCATCGACAGAACCGACCGCCGGGAGTCAAGTGCCGCCTCTGACGGCCGCCGCTGCACCCGCGTCACCGGATGCAGAGCCGGTCCCGAAACCCTGATCCGGGCGTAGGCCTTAGCGGAACGTGATCGCCAGGGCGTGCAGGCGATCGATGATCCCCTGCCCCAGCGCGTCGTGCACGGCCCGATGCTTGGCCAACCGCGACTGGCCATCCAGTGCCGTCGCCGCGATCACGACGCGCCAGTGGCTTTCACCGGACCCGTCGTCGCCGGAATGTCCAGCGTGCATGTGGCTTTCGTTGATCACCTTCAGGTGTTCGGGCGACAATCCGCGCGTCAGCGCATCCCGAATGTCCGCGTCAAGTGCCATTATTTTCGTCCTGCCTCTTCTATCTGCCACCCACAGGTTTAGAGTGCATGCTCCGAGTCGGAAAGGGACGATGCCCATGAATAAGAAAGACCCCTTCGGTTTCGACATGTCGGTGTCGGGGGCCAAGAAGAAGAACCCGCGTGGGCGCAGGGGCATGTCGGGCGCGTCCGAGACGTCAACCCGCATCTGCGATCACGAAGGATGCGAAGAGGCCGGACAGTATCGCGCGCCGAAAAGCCCGGATTCGATCGACGACTACTGGTGGTTCTGCAAGGACCATGTGCGCGAATACAATCTGAAGTGGAACTTCTTCGACGGCACGTCAGAGGCCGAGCTTATGGCGCAGATGGAAAAGGACCGCGCCACCTGGGAGCGCCCGACGAAGCCGATCAAGCGGTCGGTCGAGGAGCGCGCCTGGGCGCGGCTTGGCGTCAGCGACCCGCACGAGGTATTGGGCGAAAACGCGACCCGCAACCCCGGCAAGATGGGTGGCGGCACACGCAAGCTGCCTCCGACCGAACGGCGCGCGGTCGAGATCCTGGATGCCCGCGACAACATGTCGAAGGTGGAAATCCGCAAGTGCTACAAGGCATTGATCAAGGTGCTGCACCCGGACATGAATGGCGGTGACCGCAGCCAGGAAGAGCAGTTGGCCGAGGTCGTCTGGGCTTGGGACCAGCTCAAGGCCAGCCGCAACTTTCGCGAAAAGGACTAGGCGTTAGGTCTTCTGAACCCACCGCAGGGGTGATGCACGACCCCGCGGTTCTGCCTGCGCGGCCAGCGGTGCGAAAAGGCTCTTTTTTTCGCGCCGCCACGTCCGGAAAAGAAGGTGGGAACCGGTCATCACCGTCAGCCACAGAAGGGCAAGGGCGGGGTTGCCCGCCAGCGTCAGGCCCAGCATCAAGGGTCCGAACATCGTGCCATAAAGTGGCAGCGCCAGCGACCCGGCGATCAGGGCCCCGGCAAAGCTGACGACCAGCATGCCCGCGACGGCCTTGACGGCACCGGCTGGTCCGCCGTGGCCCAGCCAGTTCCGCCCCATATAAAGCCCGCCGATCCCGCCCAACATGCCCGCCGTCACGAACCAGAGGTCGGCGTCGGTCATGCTGCGCAGCATGGTCTTGTTCTGCCCCATCTGCGTCACGATGACGAAGGACATCAGGCCGCCGCAGACGGCCACGCCAAGTCCGGCGGCCAGAAGCCGTCGCTCGCCCGGTGTCGGGCGCAATGGGTGAACGAAGCGGTCGCGCATGAAAGATCCAGCCGGGGCGTCGTCCGAGAGTTCTACGCCATAACAAGGATTTCGTTAAGCAAAGCCTGCCCAACACTCCGTTTCCAAACGTGCCACTCAGGCGGCGCGGAACACCAGGCTGACCCCGTTCAGACAATGGCGCTGGCCGGTCGGGGCCGGCCCGTCCGAAAAGATGTGACCGAGATGGCTGCCGCACCGGCGGCAATGGACTTCGGTCCGGGTCTGAAAAAGCGACTTGTCGACCGCCGTTCCGACGGCGTCCGGCAGTGCCGCGTAAAAGCTCGGCCAGCCGGTGCCGCTGTCATACTTCGTGGAGGAGGGATAAAGCGCCAGATCGCAGCCACGGCAATGATAGGTGCCCTCGGCATAGACCTTGTCCAGCGGACTCGATCCGGCGCGTTCAGTGCCTTGATCGCGCATGACGTTGAATTCCGCAGGTGTCAGCATGGCGCGCCATTCGGCCTCGGACCGGCTGACCTCGTAGGATTGAGCGCGCAGCGCCATCGGTGCGACACTTGCGGCAAGGCTGGCGAACAGGAAATTGCGACGGTGCATGGGGTATCCTTTCGAATTGCGTTGGCCCGTCTTACCACAGCCTTGGATGCGGATGGTGTCGTACGACATAACCGCACAGGGATGTGAGGCATTGTGACAGGGCATCGGGGTCATCGTCCGGCAGGACGGCAACCCCAGGCTGCAATGGGCGCGATCAGGCGTCGATCACCTGACCGACGGCAAGCACGTCGCCCGTCGGTGCGCCCGTCGTCGACCCGCCCGGCGGTTCGTCCGAGATCGCGAGCGTGCCACCGGCCAGCGACTGGGCCAGATCGGGGCTGACGGCCACGGCGCCGGTCCGGTCCTGTGGCAGCAGGCCAAGCGAGACAGGCGGGTTGTCACCGACGATCAGCCACAGTTCCAGCGCCCGACCCGGCCGGGCCTCGCCCACGGCACGATCGACGACAAGGTTTCCGGCGGCGGCGTCGTAACTGGCCTGCACGACAAGGCTTTCGTCGGCCGCGGCGATTTGCGCCACGTAGGTTGGTCCCGGCCCCGGGTCACCCGAGGGCGGGATCACGGTCGTCACGACCCACAACACGGCAAGTGCCGCCACCAGACCGCCCGCCATCGCGGGCAGCAGCCCCAGCCGTTGCAGCCACGACCTGCCCCGTGATGACGTCCCAGCCGTCCCGGCCTCGTGAAAGATTATCGCCCTGATCCGCGACAGCACTTGGGCCGGCGGCGTGACGGGCGCGATGTCGTCGGTCAGCGCGACCATCCGGTCCGCCTGAAAGGCATATTCCGCCCGCAGGTCCGGGTCCACGCCCAGTACGTCCTCATAGGCCACCACCTCGTCCGGTGAAAGCAGGCCAAGGACGTATTCCGCCGTCAGAGCGACCTCGTCTTCTCGTTCGATCTCATCCGTCATGGGACAGACACTCTCTCAACTTCAGCAGGCTGCGGCGCAGCCAGGTGCGAACGGTGTTGAGCGGCACATCGTAATGTTCCGCCAACTCCTGATATGTATCCCCCTCCAGATAGGCGCGGCGCACGGCGCCGGCCTTGTCGGGGTCGAGCTGGCCCATGCAATCCACGATCCGCGTGCGGTCCGAGGAGGCCATTGCCAGCGCTTCCGGTCCGGGCCGGACGTCGGCCATGTCGGCGGCCTCTTCCAATCCGGCATTCATCTTCGAACGGCGCGCGCGGACACGATCGACGGAATGGTTTCGCGTGACCGTGATCAGCCAGGTCATGGGGCTCAAGCCGTTGACCCGGTAACGATCGGCGTTTCGCCATATCTTGACGAAGGCTTCCTGCAAGGCGTCTTCGGCTTCTGCCCGATTACCCAACACACGCAGGCAAACCCCGAAGAGTTTCGCAGAGGTCGCTGCGTAAAGCCCCTCAAAGGCGGCGCGGTCGCCGATCGCCATACGCGCGATCATGTTTTCGATGTCGGAGGTCGTCGTCATCTCTCACCCGGTCTCCTGCAAGGTTGCCTCTAGTGTGGCGCATCTGACGAGAAAGGCAACTTTACCGGGGCACCGGACAGCGCCCCTTCCCCTTGGCATTCGCCACGATATGTTGCATCCCGCAGGGAACGACGATTTCCACGCGACCCGCGACAGCAAAGGCAGCACCCCATGGCCGACGGCATGACCGACATCAACGCAACGCCGACCGAAGACATCTCTGTCCGTGACATCTTCGGCATCGACAGCGACATGAAGATCAAGGGGTTCTCGGACCGCACCGACCGCGTGCCGGAAATCGACAGCACCTACAAGTTCGACCCCGACACCACCCTCGCGATTCTGGCGGGCTTTGGTTACAATCGGCGCGTCATGATCCAGGGCTATCACGGCACCGGCAAGTCCACGCATATCGAACAGGTCGCGGCCCGCCTGAACTGGCCCGCGGTGCGCGTGAACCTCGACAGCCACATCAGCCGGATCGACCTGATCGGCAAGGACGCGATCAAGCTGCGCGACGGCGTGCAGGTCACGGAGTTCCACGAGGGCATTCTGCCTTGGGCGCTGCGCAACCCCGTCGCCATCGTGTTCGACGAATATGACGCAGGGCGCGCTGACGTGATGTTCGTGATCCAGCGCGTGCTGGAAACCGACGGCAAGCTGACACTGATGGACCAGAACGTCATCCTGACGCCGCACAAGTATTTCCGCCTGTTCGCGACCGCCAACACGGTCGGTCTTGGCGACACCACGGGGCTGTACCACGGCACGCAACAAATCAACCAGGCGCAGATGGACCGCTGGTCGCTTGTCGCCACGCTGAACTACCTGTCCCACGACGCCGAAGCCGCGATCGTCCTGTCGAAGTCGCCGCACTACAACAACGAAAAAGGCCGTCGGATCGTCAGCCAGATGGTGACGGTCGCGGACCTGACGCGCACCGCCTTCATGAACGGCGATCTGTCCACGGTCATGTCGCCGCGCACCGTGCTGGCCTGGGCCGAGAATGCGCGCATCTTCAAGGATGTGGGTTATGCCTTCCGGCTGTCGTTCCTGAACAAGTGCGACGAGCTGGAGCGCCAGACCGTTGCGGAATTCTATCAGCGCTGCTTTGACGAGGAACTGCCCGAAAGCGCCGCAAGCATGAGCCTCGCGTAAGGCCGCGGCGTATTGACCAGACTTTGCTGAATCTCAAGCGGCACTGATGCAAAGGGCGGCTCCCGTCACCGGGAGCCGCCCATTGTGTCGTCACAGCCGCATGGCAGATCAGCCCTTGGCGGTCATCGTCGCCTTGGCCCACCAGACGATATCGTCCAGCAGATCGGTCGCACCCGGCTTCAGATGATCCTCGATCTCTTCGATGGCACCGTCCTTGCCCATCGGATGGACGGCCATGAAGTCGCCGCCGCCGATATGAACGGCCCCGTGGACCGGCACCATGCAGAGTTCCACCGCGATGTTGCGCAGATGCTCCAGCGCGCGGGCACCGCCGACGCCGCCGTAGGCAATGGCACCCATCGGCTTGCGGTTCCATTCGGTATAGGCCTGATCCAGCGCGTTCTTCAGCGCGCCGGTGACCGAGTGGTTGTACTCGGCCACCACGAAGATGTAGCCGTCATACTCCGCAATCTTCTTCTGCCACGCGACGGCCTTGGGGTCGCTGGACGGCATCCACTTGTTCGAGGCCATCTCGTCGAACAGGGGCAGGTCGAAGTCGCGCAGGTCGACCAGTTCGACGGTCATGTCGTCGCGGGCCTGTGCCTGCGTCAGCATCCACTGTGCGGGTTTGTCGGCAAAGCGGGTCTTGCGGGTCGATCCGATGATGATGGCGATCTTGGGCAGGGTGGCCATGGGATACTCCTTGTTGCGGGTTGTTGCGGTTGCCCTGCAGATGCGGGTTACCTTGGGGTCATGCAATCGCCACCACAGCACAGTCACTGTGCGCCAAAGCCACGCCGCGCTGGACAGGACGCGCATGCGCGCCACCTTGCCCCCATGCCCACAGAATGATTTACCGATACCATGAGCAAACCATCCGACAACCCCGCCGATCCGTTCAAGAAGGCGCTGGCCGAGGCAACGAAGGTCATGGCCGACGATCCCGATCTGACGGTCAGCTATTCCGTCGATCCGGCGGGGCAGACCGGCGACACGATCCGCCTGCCGCAGGTCAGCCGCCGCATGACCAAGCAAGAGGTCCTGCTGGCCCGCGGCACGGCCGATGCCTTTGCGCTGCGACACAAGTTTCACGACGCGGCGACCGCCGCCCGTTACGCTCCGCCGGGGCAGATGGCGCGCGACATCTACGACGCGATGGAAACCGCCCGGATCGAGGCGGTGGGCGCGCAATACATGCCCGGCACCGCAGGCAACATCGACGCCAAGATCGGCAACGAGGCGCAGCGCAAGGGCTACGAACAGATCACGTCATCCTCTGACGCGCCGCTGGCCGTCGCCGCAGGGTATCTGATCCGGCATCTGGCGACGGGCCGCGATCTGCCCGCCGGGGCCGACAACGTGATGAACCTGTGGCGCGGCTTTATCGAGGAACAGGCCGGCGGCACGCTGGAAAGCCTCAAGAGCACGCTGTCCGACCAGAAGTCATTCGCGCGCTTTGCCCGCCAGATCATCAAGGACCTCGGCTATGGCGATCAGCTGGGCGACGACCCCGACGCGCCCGACGAGGATCAGGACGACGAGGCGGAAAGCGGCGACGATCAGGAAGAGCAGCCCGACAGCACCGGCGACGACAGCGAGGGCGAGGAGGCAGAGGCCAGTCCCGAGCAGTCGCAGGAAAACCAGCAGGATGCGTCGCAGGCGCAGGTCAGCATGGACGATTCCGCCGATGCCGAGATGGGCGAAGAGACCGAGATGCCCGAAGGCGAGGCCCCGATGGACCCGCCCCAGCCCGCACCGGCCTCTGACGCCGACCCCGATTACCGGGTGTTCAGCACGGCCTTCGACGAAGAGATCAGCGCCGCCGATCTGGCGGAACCGGCCGAGCTGGTACGCCTGCGCGCCTACCTCGACCAGCAGCTCGAACCCCTGAAGGGCGCGGTGAGCCGACTGGCCAACAAGTTGCAGCGCCGCCTGCAAGCCAAGCAGAACCGCAGCTGGGAGTTCGACCGCGAGGAAGGCATCCTTGATGCCGGGCGTCTGGCGCGGGTGGTGGCAAGCCCAACGACGCCCCTGTCGTTCAAGGTCGAAAAGGACACCGAGTTCCGCGACACGGTCGTGACGCTGCTGCTCGACAACTCCGGCTCCATGCGCGGTCGCCCGATTTCCATCGCCGCGATCTGCGCGGACGTCATGGCCCGCACGCTGGAACGCTGCGACGTGAAGGTCGAGATCCTCGGCTTTACCACGAAAGCATGGAAGGGCGGTCAGTCGCGCGAGGCGTGGTTGAAGGAAGGCCGCGCGCCCACGCCGGGCCGGCTGAACGACCTGCGCCACATCATCTACAAATCCGCGGATGCGCCCTGGCGGCGGACGCGGCCCAACCTCGGGCTGATGATGAAGGAAGGATTGTTGAAGGAAAACATCGACGGCGAGGCGCTGGAATGGGCCTACCGCCGCATGGTGAACCGCCCCGAACAGCGCAAGGTCCTGATGGTGATCTCTGATGGTGCACCGGTGGATGACAGCACGCTGTCGGTGAACCCGGCCAACTATCTGGAAAAGCATCTGCGCGACGTCATCGCGATGATCGAAAAGCGGCGCGGGGTAGAGCTTGCCGCCATCGGCATCGGCCACGACGTGACCCGCTATTACGCACGCGCCGTGACGATCACGGATGTAGAGCAGTTGGCGGGTGCCATGACCGAGCAACTGGCCAGCCTGTTCGACAGCGATCCGCGCAAGCGCGCACGGGTCCTGGGGATGCGTCGGGTGATGTGATTTCAGGTTTTCGCGAAATGCGAAAACCGTGAAGCCGCTGGCAGGAGTTTATCTGGCCAGATGAATGAAGGATGTCGCGATATGTTCCAGAGCTTTGATGCGACAAGCAATCCGGCGCAGGGGCCGCACCGCCTCGCGGGGTTGCGCGATGTCATGCAGGGTGAAGGCGTGAACGGCTTTCTTGTGCCGCGCGCTGACCGTCATCAGGGTGAATATGTCGCCCCCTGCGACGAGCGGCTGGCCTGGCTGACAGGCTTCACCGGATCGGCCGGTTTTGCCGCCGTGCTGGCGGACAAGGCGGCAGTATTCATCGACGGGCGCTACCGGGTGCAGGTGCGGGTGCAGATGGCGGATGTGTTCACGCCCGTGCATTGGCCCGAAACCGGGCTGGCGGACTGGTTGACAGACGCGCTGCCGCAGGGTGGTGTGATCGGCTACGACCCCTGGCTTCATACGGTCGAGGAGATTGCAGGCCTGACCAAGCCGCTTACGGCTGCCGGGATCAGCCTGCGTGCGACCGACAACCTCGTGGACCGGATCTGGACCGACCGCCCTGACCGGCCGACCGCGCCGTTCTTTGCGCATCCGATGGAACTGACCGGCGAAGCGCACGGTGCCAAGCGGTCGCGGCTGACGGCCGGGGCGGACAAGGGGGCATGGGTCATCACCCTGCCCGACAGCATCGCCTGGCTGTTGAACATCCGTGGTGCCGACATTGCCCGCAACCCGGTGCCGCAGGCCTTTGCAATCCTGCATCACGATGGCACGGTCGATCTTTTCGCGCCTGTCGCCAAGGTCGCTGACCTGCGGGATCACCTTCGACCGGAGGTGACCGTCCGCGATGATTTCGACGCGGCGCTGGCCGCACTGCCCGGCCCCGTGCGTCTTGATCCGAAGTCCTGCCCGCAGGCGGTGCGCGATCTGGTCAAGGTCGAGGTGATCGAAACGCAGGACCCCTGCATCCTTCCGAAGGCGCGCAAGACCGAGGTCGAGATCGCGGGCGCGCGCGCCGCCCAGTTGCGCGATGGGGCGGCAATGGTGCGCTTTCTGGCCTGGCTGGACGCCGAGGCCCCAACAGGCCAGTTGACCGAGATCGCCGTCGTCGAAGCGCTGGAAGGGTTCCGCCGCGCGACCAATGCCCTGCGCGACATCAGCTTCGAGACGATCTGCGGGGCCGGGGCGCACGGTGCCATCGTCCACTACCGTGTCACCCGCGACACCGATGCGCCGGTCAGGCCGGGCGAACTGCTGCTGGTCGACAGTGGCGGGCAATATGTCGACGGCACGACCGACATCACCCGCACGGTCATCGTGGGCGACCCCCTGGCCGAACACTGCGATCGCTATACCCGCGTGATGCAAGGCATGATCGCCGTCAGTCGCGCGCAATTCCCGCGCGGCGTCGCGGGCCAGCACCTCGATGCGCTGGCGCGGTTTCCGCTGTGGGTGGCGGGGCTGGACTACGACCACGGCACCGGGCACGGCGTCGGCAGTTACCTGTCGGTTCATGAAGGCCCCGCCGGCCTGTCGCGCCGGTCCACCACGCCGCTGGAGCCGGGGATGATCCTGTCGAACGAACCCGGCTATTACCGCGAAGGGGCCTATGGCATCCGGATCGAGAACCTGATGGTCGTCACCCCCGCCCCCGCAGGCCCCGATGCGCGCGACATGCTCGCGTTCGAGACTTTGACCCACGTCCCCCTTGACCGCCGGTTGATCGACGCAGGGCTTCTGTCGCGGGCGGAAAGGGACTGGATCGACCGCTACCATGCGGATACACTCCACCGGATCGCGCCGCTGGTGGAGGGGGCCGCGCGGGACTGGCTGCTTGCGGCCTGTGCGCCGCTATAAGCGCGCGACCCTTCCCCGAAACAAGCAAAGGACATGCAGCCTATGGCTCTTATCACCATCCGCCCTGCGACCGGCACATGGGTCATCCGCGCCGGCGGTGCCGTGCTGGGTGAAAGCAACCGCGCTCTGGAACTGATCGAGGGCGACTACGAACCCGTCATCTATTTTCCGCGCGCCGATGTCGCGACGACGTTCCTGGACCCCAGCACACGCACGTCGACCTGCCCGCACAAGGGGGTGGCGAGCTATTATTCCATCGTGACCAAGAACGGCACCATCGCCGACGCCGCCTGGTCCTACGAGGACCCGAAGAACGACGTGGCGCAGATTGGCGGCTTCCTCGCGTTCTACCCCGACAAGGTCGCGGTCGAGCAGGTCTGACGCCTCAGGAATGTTCCTCTGCCGCGCGCGCCGACAGCGCGCGGTTCAGGGCGCGCAGGGCATCGACCTGAAACAATGCGCCTTCCAGCGTCGGTGCCATGCCCTTTTCGTTCATGCTGACGACCGGGATGAAGAGGTGGCCGCCCTTCTCGAAGACCGGCATCGCCTGTTCCAGCGTGGCGTTCGCGTCGATCCAGGTGCCGCCCTCGATCATCTCCCAGCACACCTTCTCGGCTGCAGCGCGCGGATCGGTCGTCGCGCGCATGATGGTGCCGACCCGGAACGTCCCGAGCAGATAGGCCTGCGGCCCCGCCGCCAGATGGACCCCACGCCTTTCCAGTTGCGTGAGAAAGAACGACCGGTCCACCAGCCGTGACGCCAGCGCCGTGGACATCGACACGGCGACCATGACCGCCAGGCCGGTCTGCCAGTCGCCCGTCAATTCGAACACGATCAGCGTGGTCGAGATCGGCGCGCCCAGCACGGCCGCCGCAACGGCCCCCATGCCGGCCAGCGCGTAAAGGGTGCCGGTGCCGGACACGCTGGGAAAGACGCTTGTGGCGATCAGGCCAAAGGCCAGTCCCGTCAGCGCACCCACCATCAGCGAGGGCGAGAATACGCCGCCACCCATGCGGCCGCCCATCGTGATCGCAACGGCGGCCACCTTGACCGCGACAAAGATCACCACCTGCGACAGCACAAGCTGACCGGTCAGCGCGGCACTCGTCGTCTCGTAGCCGACGCCTATGATGTGGGGAAACTGGATCGCGATCAGGCCCAGCAGCAGGCCCGCACCGGCGGGACGCAGGCTCGCCGGAATCCGCAGTCCGAACTGGATGCGGCTGCCCATGCTGTCGGCCCAGAAGATCGACTTCATCAGCACGACGGCGACCAGCCCGCAGACAAGGCCAAGGATCAGAAACGCAGGAAGCTCCACATAGAAGCCCAGGACGGTATCGCGCGGCAGGATGAACTCCGTCACGTCACCGAACCACAGCCGGTTGACGACGGTGCCGGCGACGCTGGCGATGACGATGGGGGCAAAGGCGTGGACGGCGAAGTGTCGCAGCACGACTTCCAGCGCGAACAACGCCCCCGCAATGGGGGCGTTGAAGCTGGCGGATACGGCGGCGGCCACGGCACAGCCCAGCAGGTCGCGTCCGGTGATGCCGTCCGCGCGGATCAGCCGGCAGATCGCGGTCGAGATCACGGCGGCGATGTGGACGACCGGCCCTTCCCGCCCGCTCGACCCGCCGGTGGACAGCGTCACCAGGCTTGCGAAGGCCGAGGCAATGCCCTTGCGCAACTCGACGCGGCCTTCATGAAGTGCTGCCCCCTCGATCACCTCCGCGACCGATCGCACGCGGCCGTCGCCCGTTACGCGGTTCAGGATCAGGCCGACGATCAGCCCGCCGATGATCGGGATGACAAGGATCTGGGTCCAGTGCAGGCCAGCCACGAAGCTGTGCAGATAGGTGGGATCGTCGCTGCCGTAGACCCCGCTCTGAATCGCATCGATGCCCAGCCGGAACGCGACGGCAGCAACGCCCGAAGCGATGCCGAGGGCCAGCGCGATGAACCAGAACTGCACCTGACTGGGGCCACGCAGTTTCAGCACGAGCCAGGCGCGGCGCAGATCGTCCCGACCGCGACGGACCAAGGCCGCGATCCACCCTGCCTGCAAGCTGCTCATGGCACACCCTCTCTGGTTCGCCCTGCCGCGACCCGCTAGGCTGGGGTGGACACGCCAGGGGGGCACAGGCCATGACGATCCAGACCGCCATCGACGCACTTGCGACACTTCTAGGCGATGGGCTGACGCGGTCCAAGTCCGATCTAGACCTGCATGGCCGGTCGGAAAGCCACTTTCTCGATTGCCCGCCGGATGCCGTCGCCTATCCGGTCGACACGGCGCAGGTCGCGGCCATCGTGCAGAACTGCGCGGATCACGCCTGTCCTTTGATCGCCTGGGGAACGGGCACATCGTTGGAAGGGCACAGCCTGGCCGTGAACGGCGGCGTCGTGGTGGACCTGTCCCGCATGAACCGCCTGCTGGCCGTGAACGCCGCCGACATGGACTGCGTTGTAGAGCCCGGATTGACCCGCGTGGCGCTGAACACCGCATTGCGCCATACGGGGCTGTTCTTTCCCGTCGATCCCGGTGCCGACGCGAGCCTTGGCGGCATGGCCTCGACCCGCGCCTCCGGTACCACGGCGGTGCGGTATGGCACGATGCGCGACAATGTCATGGCGCTGGAGGTCGTGCTGGCGGATGGCCGCATCATCCGCACCGGCAGCCGCGCGCGCAAGTCGAGCGCGGGCTACGACCTGACCGGGCTCTTCGTCGGCGCGGAAGGCACACTCGGCATCATCACCGAATTGACGTTGCGCCTGCGCGGCCAGCCGATGGCCGTGGCGGCGGCGATCTGCGCCTTTCCCGACGTGGAAAGCGCTGTCGCTGCCGTGACCGCGACCATCCAGATGGGCGTGGCCGTGGCGCGGATCGAATTGCTCGACACCGCCTCTGTCGCCGCCGTGAACGCCCATTCCGGCATGAGCTTTGCCGTGCAACCGCATCTGTTGCTTGAATTTCACGGCTCCGATGCGGGCGTGGAGGAAGACGCCGCGACCTTCGGCGAGATTGCGGCTGACCACGGCGGCACGGGCTTTGCGCGCGCCACCCAGACCGAGGACCGCAACCGCCTGTGGAAGATGCGCCACGATGCCTATTACGCCATTCTGGCCAGCAAACCCGGCCACCGCGCCATCGTGACGGACGTCTGCGTCCCCGTATCGCGCCTGGCCGAGGCGGTCGCGGAGACGCAGGACGACATCGCCGCCAGCAGCATCACCGGCCCGATCCTGGGACATGTCGGCGACGGTAATTTTCATGCGATCCTGCTGATCGACCCTGCGTCGGCGGCAGACCGGACAGCGGCAGAGGGCCTGTCCCACCGTATGGCCTTGCGCGCCCTGCGGTTGGGCGGCACCTGCACCGGCGAACATGGCGTCGGCATGGGCAAGCTGGGGTACATGGCGCAGGAACATGGGACGGCGTGGGACGTGATGGGATCGCTGAAGGCGGCGCTCGATCCGGCGGGGATCATGAACCCCGGCAAGGTGGTGCGAGGCTGAACGGCAGGCCGATGTGAGAGGCCGTGTGCCGCCGCCTGCGGCGCCGGCGCCTCTGGCAGGAGTTTAACCGGCCAGATGAACGGCGGATGCCGCGCGCCATGGCGGCGACGGCGCGTCGGTCAACCGGTGGCGGGCATCAGCGCACGGGCGGCGGCGCGGGCGGCGTCGGTGATCTGGTCGCCGGACAGCATCCGGGCGATCTCGTCCACGCGCGCCTCGGCGTCGAGGGGGATGACGGTCGAGGTCGTCGCGTCCGCGGTCTGCAGCTTTTCCACCCGCCAGTGATGTGCACCAAGGGCCGCGACCTGCGGCGAGTGGGTGACGACCAGCACCTGCCCCCCGGCGGCCAGTGCAGCCAGACGGCGGCCCACCGCATCGGCGGTGGCTCCGCCGACGCCGCGGTCGATCTCGTCGAAGATCATCGTCACACCGCCCTGCCCGGCCTGTGACAGGCAGACCTTCAGCGCCAGCAGGAACCGCGAGAGTTCGCCGCCCGACGCGATCTTGTTCAGCGGGCCCGGCGATGCGCCGGGGTTCGTTGCAACGGTGAACGACACCTCGTCGCGGCCATCGGGTCCGGCGGTGCCGGGTGTGACGACTGTCGCGAAGACCGCGCGTTCCATCTTGAGCGGGGCCAGTTCCGCAGCCATCGCAGCGTCGAGCGCTGTGGCAGCGGCCGTGCGCGCCGCAGTCAGCGCGTCTGCTGCAGCATGATAGGCCGCAAGAGCAGCCTGTTCGGCGGTCTGCAAATCGGCCAATCCGCGTTCGGAATTGTCCAGCAGGGCCAGACGGTCCCGCAGGTCGTCGGCGAAGGGGCCAAGGTCGTCGGCCAGCACGTTGTGTTTACGCGCCAGACCCCGGATCGCGAACAGGCGTTCTTCGGCCTGCTCCAGCGCAAAAGGGTCGAAGGTCAGCGCGTCCAGCGCATCCTCGACTCCGCGCTGGGCGGCGTCGAGTTCCAGCATCGCGCGCTCGATGGCAACCAGTGGTGCGTCTAGACGGCCTTCGGCACGCTCGGCCACGCCGCCCAGCCAGCGCACGGCGTCCGACATCTGACCTTCGGCGCCCTGCATCCCCAACGCCTCGCCCGCGCGGGCGATGTCGGTCTTGATCTTCTCGGCGGCCTGCATCGTGCGGCGGGCGGCGTCGAGCGACGCCTCCTCGCCCGCCTCGGGCATGATCGCGTCGAGTTCCGCGACCGCGTGGCGCAGATAGTCTTCTTCTTGCCGGACCTCGGCCACACGCGCCTCTGCGGCGTAAAGCGCCTTGCGGGCACGGCCCAGATCGGACCACGACGCGCGCGCCCGCGTGATCTGCGGCGCGAGGCCGGCGTAGGTGTCCAGCATGTCGCGGTGGCCGCGCGGGTTCAGCAGGCCCCGGTCGTCGTGCTGGCCGTGCAGTTCGACCAGCGTGTCGGACAGTGCGCGCAGGACTTCGCCGGACACCCGGCGGTCGTTGACCCAGGCGGTCTTGCGCCCGTCGCGGCCGTTCACGCGGCGCAGGATCAGCGTATCGTCGACTGGCAGGCCAGCATCCTGCAGCACGGCGCGGGCGGCGTGACCTTCGGGCAGGTCGAATTCCGCCATGACCTCGCCTTGATCGGCCCCCTGCCGCACCAGTTCAGCGCGGCCGCGCCAGCCCAGCACGAACCCGAGGGAGTCGAGCAGGATCGACTTGCCCGCACCGGTTTCACCCGTCAGCACGTTCAGCCCCGGCTGAAAGCCGAGGGCCAGCCGGTCGATGATCAGCATGTCGTGAATCTCGAGCGCGCGCAGCATCAGTGCATCCGTTGAGAGGGGGTGCCGCCCGTGTCTACAGCCATTCGCCGCGCACGACCTGCCGGTAGATCGACGCAAGCCAGTTGTCGCCTTGTGCCTGCATCTGCAAGCCACGGCCCGTCAGCAGGGCATAGCTGTCCTGATACCACTCCGTCGCCGGATAATTGACGCCGAGGATCGCGCCGGCGGTCTGCGCCTCGTCCGTCAGACCAAGCGACAGATAGCTTTCGACCAGCCGGTGCAGCGCCTCCGGCGTCTGCTTGGTTGTCTGGAACTGTTCGACTACGACGCGGAACCGGTTCACGGCGGCGGCATAATTCTTGCGCTTGAGGTAGTAGCGACCGACCTCCATCTCTTTCGCGGCAAGGTGGTCGAAGGCGAGGTCGAACTTCAGCACCGAGGCACCGGCATAGGGGCTTTCGGGATATTGCTCGATCACGGTGCGCAGGGACTGCAGGGCCTGAAAGGTCAGGCCCTGATCGCGGCCCACGTCATCGATCTGGTCATAGTAGGACAGCGCCAGCAGATACTGGGCGTAGGCCGTATCGTCCGTGTCTGGGTAGAAATCGATATAGCGCTGCGCCGCGGCCCGGCTGTTCGGATAGTCGCGGTCCTTGTGATAGGCGTAGGCCTGCATGATGAGCGCGCGCTGGCCCCATTCGGAATAGGGATACAGACGCTCTATCTCTCCGAACAGGAAGGCGGCATCGCCCGGATCGCCGGTCTCGACCTCAGCTTCGCCACGGGCGTAGATCTCGGCGGCGGTGAAATCGTCCATTGCGGCGGGAACGCGCGATGCACCGCTGCACCCGGCCAGCAACGCGATCGCCAAGGCCAGCCCCAAGCGTGCCCGCGCACCCGTGCCGATCAAGCTGCCTGACATGCTTCGTCCCCGCAAATTCTGCCCGATGGGGACGTATCGCCCCCGGTTGTCGGCTGGTCTAGCAGAAAACAAACGAGGGCAAAATGCCTTTTGACCGTCCGTGCCGAGATGTGAGCCAATCGGAGCGTCCGCGCCTCAGGCGACGGCGTGCAGGTCGGCCGTGGAAACCCCAACACCGGGCAGACGCGCGGCGATCTGAGCGTCACAGGTGACCAGACGCCAGCGATCGGGCTGATCGAACAGCGCGTGCAGCAAGGCATTCGTCAGGTTGTGACCCGCCTTGTGGCCGGTATAGCGGCCAAGGATCGGACGCCCAGCCGTATAAAGGTCGCCGAGCGCGTCCAGCATCTTGTGGCGCACGGCCTCGTCGGCGTGGCGCAGGCCGCCGGGCGTCAGGACGTCAGCCCCGTCCACCACCACGGCATTGTCAAGCGACCCGCCAAGCGCCAGGCCATGTGCCCGCATCGCCGCGACGTCCGCGTTGCGGCAGAAGGTCCGGCTGTCGCACAACTCGCGCACGAAGCTGCCATTGGCCATGTTCAACATCTTGCGCTGGTGCCCGATCGCGGCGTCGGGAAAGTCGATCTCGAAGTCGATCTGAAGGCTCGTGGCCGGGCGCAGCGAGGCCCAGGCATCACCTTGGCTAACGCGCACCTCGTCCAGAATCTCAATGGCTGTCAGGGGTGCGGGCATCCGCGTCAGGCCGGTCGCCACGATCCCCCGCACGAAGGCGGCGGCGCTGCCATCCATGATCGGAACCTCGGGGCCGTCGATGTCGACGAACGCGTTGTGAACACCGCAGCCCGACAGCGCCGCCATCAGGTGTTCGATGGTCGAGACGCTGACATCACCCTGCGTCAGTCGGGTGTTGAGCGGCGAGACTTCGACATTGTGCCAAAGCGCCGGCAGATGCACGCCTCGCCCGGCCGCATCGGTCCGCCGAAAGACCACGCCGGTCCCAGCGGGGGCCGGACGCAACGTCAGCCGAGCGGGCCTGCCGGAATGCAGACCACGGCCGTCGAAGGTCAGAGCGGATCGCAGCGTGGTTTGCATGGCGTGGCAATACCTTGGAGTAAAACTGGTTTCGGTCTCGCATGGTTAACCCTCCAGATAGGAGAGCCGGCCGTAAGCTGCAATTCACACATTGCAACACACTGAAACATCCGTTTGCAGGCGCAGCAAGTCCTTGTCATGAAACGCAAAAGGCCACCCCTTTCGGGGCGGCCTCTGGTTGTCGTGTCGTGTGGTTCAGTTCGCCTGACGGCGCAGGAAGGCGGGAATCTCGATCCGCTCCTGATCCGGGTCGACGTCATGATCGGCACGTGGCTGGTCGCGCAGGGCGCTGACCTGGGGTTGCTGGCGCGGGGCCTGCGATGGTGAAGCCTGCGCCTCGCCTTGTCCCGTCATGCGGTTGATCAGGGAGTTGATGCCAAAACGCGGCTTGTCGGCCTCGGCCTGACGCGGGTCGGCACCACGGGTCGCGGCCGGGGCGGCAGACGATTTGGGCTGGCGGTTCACCGCCGCCTGAAGACGGGCCATCGCCTCTGGGGTGGGCTGACCGGGCTGCGATGCACGCGGAGCCACAAAGGACTCTGCGGCCTCGATCTCTGGCTCGGGCCGCGGACGATAGGCCGGTGGCGGCAGTGCATCGTCGGATGCAGCGTCATGGCTGTCGGCGTAATCGTCCTGCATGGGCTGACGGTCGTCCATGCTTTCGAATAGCGACCGCTCCTCGGCGCGGGGGGCCGGGGCGGCCTGACGGGCCGCAGTGGGCGCGCGCTCCTCGTAACGCGGGGCGGGCGCACGCTCTTCACGGGCAGCAGGCGCATAGTCGTCGCGGGCGGCGGGCTGTTCGCGCACCTCGCGCTGGGGCGCGCGGGCAGGCTCGACGGCACGCGGCGCAGGCTCCGGGTTGCGGATCGGCTGGGACATGGACATCGACCGACGCGGGATCGGCATGTCATCGGAGCGGGCGCGGGCATCGATGCCGGTGGCGACGACGCTGACGCGCATCTTGCCTTCCATGCTGGTGTCCAGGGTGGAACCGACGATGATGTTCGCCTCGGGGTCCACCTTTTCGCGGATCTCGTTCGCGGCCTCGTCCAGCTCGAACAGGGTCAGGTCGTAGCCGCCGGTGATGTTGATCAGCACGCCGCGCGCGCCGTTCAGGCTGATTTCGTCCAGCAGCGGGTTCGCGATGGCCTTTTGCGCGGCTTCCTTGGCGCGGTTCTCGCCCTCGGCTTCGCCGGTGCCCATCATGGCCTTGCCCATCTCGTCCATCACGGCGCGCACGTCCGCAAAGTCGAGGTTGATGAGGCCCGGACGCACCATCAGGTCGGTCACGCCCTTGACGCCCTGATACAGCACATCGTCGGCCAGCGCGAAGGCTTCGGTGAAGGTGGTGTTCTCGGTCGCCAGACGGAAAAGGTTCTGGTTGGGAATGATGATCAGCGTATCGACGACCTTCTGCAGGGCCTCGACGCCCTCTTCGGCCTGCTTCATCCGCTTGTTGCCTTCGAACTGGAAGGGCTTGGTCACGACGCCGACGGTCAGCACGCCCAATTCACGCGCGGCCTGCGCGATGATCGGTGCGGCCCCGGTGCCGGTGCCGCCGCCCATACCGGCGGTGATGAAACACATGTGCGCGCCCGCAAGCTGGTCGACGATCTGCTCGATGCTTTCCTCGGCGGCGGCGGCACCCACGGTTGCGCGGGCACCAGCCCCCAGACCTTCGGTGACCTTCACGCCCATCTGGATCTTTGAGGAGGACTTGGATTGCTGCAACGCCTGCGCGTCCGTGTTCGCCACGACGAATTCAACCCCGTCCAGCTCCTTCTCGATCATGTTGTTGACCGCATTGCCGCCAGCACCACCGACGCCGAAGACGGTAATGCGAGGCTTGAGGTCGTCGTGACCCGGAAGGGAGAGGTTCAATGTCATACTCAGTCCGCCTGTCTGTGTGAGGGGCCCGTCCCACCGGGCAATATACGCGTATTTGGGCTGATATTAACGTCTGCTTCCGGTTTCGTCACCCGGAAATCACGCCGTGTCCACAAAATATGGTAGCGATGACGCGTTTCTCGGTGGTATTTCGCCTAAGTCACTACATTTGGTGGTCCTGCGGGCGCACAAGGCAGTCATGCCGGTCGAAGCGAAAAGGCCCCAACGGCGCAGCAACGCTCGGATTCAATCTCTACGTGTCTGGGGTGCCTGCCCGGCCTCCCGCCATGATGGTCGTCCGGCCTCTCACGGGCCTTCAGACAACCATAGCAGGTCCGATTCGCGGCGTCATGCGGAAATTTGCGGTCCCGGACCTGCAAAATGGGGGCCAATCAGGGCCCTATTCGTCGTGTCGACAGAGATCTACCAGTTGTCCTTGAACCACTTCACAGCGCGTTTCAGGGACCGGGCCGGATAGGTCTCGGCGGGAATGTCGAAGTCCCACCATTCGTCCTGCGGATGCGCCGCGAACAGCGCGCAGCCCACGGCCCCCGAAAAGGCCGGGCCTGTCGCCGCCTGCGGCAGACCCTGCACGCGCAGGGGCCGTCCCAGTCGGACCTGTTGGCCCAGGATCTTGGCCGCAAGCCCGTCAAGGCCGGGGATCTGGCTGCCGCCCCCTGTCAGCACGATCTGCTGGCTGGGCAGGTATTCGAACCCGGCGGCGTCCAGACGGGCGCGCACTTCCTCGAGGATCTCCTCGATCCGGGGGCGCATGATCCCGATCAGTTCGGCGCGGCTGACCGTGCGACGGTCGCGCTCCCAATCCCCCGTATCGCCGCCGATCTCGATCATCTCGCGGTCGTCCATGCCGGTGGCGACGACGCCGCCGTAAAAGGTCTTGATCCGCTCGGCCACCTGCATCGGTACCTGAAGGCCCATGCTGATGTCGCCGGTCACGTGATCGCCGCCCATCCGCACCGCGTCAGAATAGATCATGTGCTTCTTCATGAAGACAGAGATGCCCGTCGTGCCGCCGCCCAGATCGACGCAGGCGGCACCCAGTTCCTGCTCGTCCTCCACCAGGCTCGACACGCCGGCGACATAGGCGGACGACGCCAGCCCCGCCAGTTCCAGATCGCAGCGCTTGATGCAGAAGAACACGTTGCGGATTGCGGTCGCATCCACTGTCAACAGGTGCAGGTCGGTCGCAAGCCGACTGCCGGCCTGCCCGCGCGGGTCGGCCATGCCGCTGCGGCGGTCCAGCGCGAAATTCACCGGATGCGCGTGCAGCACGTCGCGGTCGTGACCGAAATCAGGCACTTCGCAGGATGCCAGAACACGGCCGATGTCGCCTTCGGTCACGATGCCCGTCTCGATGTCCACTGCGCCATCAAGGCCGTAGGACCGGGGCCGCGCGCCGCTGAAGCAGACGATGACGTGGTCCACGCGGACCTCTGCCATCTTCTGCGCGGCCTGCACGGCGGTGCGGATCGCACGTTCGGTTTCCTGCATCGCGTCGATCTCGCCAAAGCGGACGCCGCGGGACCGGGTGGTCGCGGCACCGATCACGCGGAACTGCGACTGCCCCGCCAGCGCGCCGATACCGTCGACCTGCGCCAGACGGCCGGGGCCGTCAAAGCGCAGCACGAGGCAAGCGATCTTCGACGTGCCGATGTCCAGGATGGCGATCACGCCGCGCTGCATCGCCGCACGGCGCACGTTGCGCATGGCCCGCTGGGTTTCGTAAAGGTCACGCATCAGTTGTTCGCCCCTGTCGATACGGCGTTGCGTGTCGCCGCAACTGCCTCTTTCTGTAACCTGACCGTCGGTCGGCCCGGATTGCGCATGTCCACCAGCAGCACGTCCCGCGCCAGCAGGTCCTTCGTTTCCTGCAGCTGGATCACGCGCTCCAGCGCCGCCACCGGATCGGCCGTCGGTAGCTGGATGCGCTGTCCGCGATCCAGCACCATGTCCCAGCGCCGCTCTCCGATCCGCACCAGCCCGCGCACACGCGGTGCCACCGGGGCGGCGGTGCGGAACAGGGCCAACGCCTCTGTCAGATTGTCCTTGGCACCCTCGCCCGCGATCAACGGCAGGTCGCGCCGCTCTGCCCGCAGCGCGACGTTGCCGGATGTGACGCCGTTCTCGTCGATCATCTGCAGCCCCTCGGCCGTGCGCCAGACGGCGACCGGCTGGCGCGGCGTGATCCCGATTTCCAGGGCACCCGCGTCGCCGACCCGGACATAGACGTCACTGACCGCATCGAGTGCGGCCACCTTGGCGCGCATGCCCTCCAGATCGAGGTCGAAGGAGGAGACCGGAAATGTCACCGACACAAGCTCTGCCACGACGTCGGCCAGTTCCTCTTCCGCGCCGGTGATGGCGAGTTCGGTGACCATGAATTCCGGCCGGTTCTGGATCGCGGCCTTGATTTGATCGTACCGGCCGACGATCAAGGCGCGGTTGGCGTCGTTCGCAGACCAGGCGGTCCCGATCAATCCGACGATCAGCGCCGGCACGCCAAGGCGCAGGCCCGTTCGCACGCCCGGCGTCAGCATCCAGCGTTGCCAGCGATAGCCCCATTTGCTGGGGGCAGGATCGCGCACCGGGCGCAGGCGGGCGGCGTTGCGGGGGCCGTTCCGGGGCGCGGTCATCGTCCGCATGATGCGTCCTCCACCAGCCAGCGGCACAGCTTGCCAAAGGGGATGCCGACCGTCTCGGCCTGTTCCGGCGACAGCGATGTCGGCGTCATGCCGGGCTGCGTGTTGGTTTCCAGCAGGATCAGTCCGGCCAGGCCGCGCGTCTCGTCCCAGCGGAAATCCGTACGGCTGATGCCCCGGCATCCCAGAGCGTCGTGTGCGCGCCGGGCGTAGTCCATGCAGGCCTCGAAGATGTCGGCGGGAATGTCGGCCGGCACCACGTGCCGCGATCCGCCGGGCTTGTATTTCGCATCATAGTCATACCAGCCGTCGGTCAGGATATCCGTCACCGTCAACGCCCGGTCGCCCATGACGGTGACCGTCATCTCTCGCCCGGCGGCATACGCCTCGACCATCACCTGATCGGGCATGTCGTCGGAGAGTTGCGGCGGGCCGTTGGCGTTGTCGTGGACAAGGTAGATGCCGACGCTCGATCCTTCGTTGTTCGGCTTCACGACGTAGGGCGGCTGCATCACATGCCGGCTGCGCACGTCGGCGGCGGCGGCGATCACGCTGCCCACGACCGGCAGACCCGCAGCGACATAGGCCGCCTTGGTGCGCTGCTTGTCCAACGCCAGCGCCGAGGCGAGGACGCCCGAATGGGTGTAGGGGATGCGCAGCCATTCCAGCAGGCCCTGCACGCAGCCATCCTCGCCCCAGCGGCCATGCAGTGCGTTGAAGACGACATCGGGTGCGATCTCGGCCAGGCGTGCGGGCAGGTCCGCGCCTGCGTCCACCTCGACCACCGCGTATCCTTCGCTCACCAGGGCTTTTGCACATTCGCGACCCGTCGAGAGTGAGACTTCACGCTCTGCGGACGGTCCGCCCATCAATACAACAACCTTGGGATGTGTCCCGCTCGACATGCCCAACCGCCTCAACCGCGAACCTTTGTGGCCCGTCTGTCATTATGCGCCACCTGTCCGTGGCACCCCCTTTCGGGGATCATTCGTGGTCATTGCGGGGCGCGCGTTCGCCTACCCGCATGATTTCCCACTCTAGCGTTATGTTTGACTTATCGTAAACCGCTTTCCGCACAATTTCGCCCAAATCTTCCAGATCGGCCGCGGTGGCACTGCCGGCGTTGGTCAGGAAGTTGGCGTGCATCGGGTTCATGACGGCACCACCCAAAGTGGCACCCCGCATCCCCGCATCCTCGATCACCTTCCAGGCCTTCAAGTCGTGGGTGTCATCGGCCAGCCCGGTGCTGGAATGTCCCACCGGATTGCGAAAGGTGCTGCCTGCCGTGCGATCCTTTGTCGGTTGTGTCTGGTCGCGTTTCGCCAGTTGGTCGGCCATGCGCTGCGCCAGTGCTTCGGGATCACCCGCCTGCCCTTGCAGCACGGCCTCGACCAGAACCGCGCCCTCGGGCAAGGTGCTGGACCGATAGGCAAAGGCCAGATCGTCGGCGGTGAGCGTCACGAGAGAACCATCGCGCAGCACCGCCTGCGCCGACTGGAACACGTCCGCGGCGTAGGCACCGTAACACCCCGCGTTCATCCGCACCGCCCCGCCGATGCTGCCGGGGATGGTGCGCAGAAAGGTCAGGTCCACCCCCGCCTCGGCACTGCGGCGGGCGACATGGGCATCCAGCGCCGCCGCCCCTGCCGTGACGGTCAGCCCATCGACGGCGATTCTGTTGAACCCCCGCCCAAGGCGGATCACGACCCCGCGCACCCCGCCGTCGCGCACGATCAGGTTGCTGCCGACACCCATCGGGAACACCGGAACGGTCGGATCGAGAGCCTTGAGGAATTCCCGCAGATCGTCCACGTCCGCCGGCTGGAACAGCACGTCCGCAGGTCCACCCACCCGCAGCCACGTCAGGTCGGCAAGGGGGCGGTTTTCCGTCAGAGTCCCGCGTACGTCCGGCAGGATCATTCGGCCGGCTCCTGCCGGTTCGTCCCCCGCAGCCAGCGCATCAGATAGATCAACGGCCAGCGCAGCACCGATGCCCCGGCGGCCAGAAACAGCAGGCCGACGACCGGCCCCTGGTTCCACGTCAGCCAGCCCAGCAAGGGGATGCCCAGCGCGATCATGAGATAGGCAAAGCGCCAGTGATGGTCGCGGCTGGGGAACATGGCCTTGAGGTTGGCCACGATCAGCCACAGCAGCGCCAGCAGGACCGGCGCGTTCACTCCAGCAACTCCGGCGGCAGGGCCGGGTTCTGCCCCCGCGCCCGCGCGATCAGGTGTATCAGTGGATTGCGGAACATCGACGCAAAGGCCGCGACCGCCAGTGCCGCCACCAACCAGCCGAAATCATGGCCCAGCCAGAAGATCAGGATCGGGGCCGCCACCAGCAGCGCAATGCCCGGCAGCATCTGGCGCTTCATCGGCAGAAAGGCCGTCACCGTCGCGGCCAGTACCCAGAATGCGGCCAGAAGACCGGACCAGATCATGCGCCCAGCCTGTCGCGCAGCCCGTAGGCCCAGGCCGAAATCGTCCCGGCCCCCAGACAGACGACCATGTCGCCGGGACGGGTCTGTTCCCGCACGAGCCGTTCCAGATCGTCCTCGGAGGCCACAGCGCGCGCGTGCCGGTGACCGTGCCGGATCAGGCCCGCAACCAGCGCGTCGCGATCGGCACCGGGAATGGGCTGTTCGCCCGGGCCGTAGACCTCGGCGATGCCCGCGACATCGGCGTCGTTGAAGCAGGTGCAGAAATCCTCGAAATGGTGGTGCAGACGACTGTAGCGGTGCGGCTGATGCACGGCGATCACCCGGCCCTCGGTTGCCTGGCGGGCGGCCTTCAGCACGGCGGCAATCTCCGTCGGGTGGTGGCCGTAGTCGTCGATGATCGTGACGCCATTCACTTCGCCCACGCGGGTAAAGCGGCGATTGACCCCGCCGAACGCCTTCAGCGCGGCCCTGATCTCGGTCTTCTTCATGCCCAGATGCCGCGCCACGGCGACGGCAGACAGCGCGTTGGAGACGTTGTGATCCCCCGGCATCGGCAGCACGCAGCCTTCGATCACGTCACCCTCGCCTTGAAGCGCCACGTCGAAATGCGCGACACCCTTGACGTACTTCAGATTCACCGCCCGCACGTCCGCCTGCGCGTTGAAGCCGTATGTCACGACACGGCGGTCGGTCACGCGCCCGACCAGCGCCTGCACTTCGGCATTGTCGGTGCAGCAGACGGCCAGTCCGTAGAACGGAATGTTGGACACGAAATCAAGGAAGCCCTGCCGCAGGTTCTCGATCGTGCCCCAATGGTCCATGTGTTCGGGGTCGATGTTGGTCACGACGGCAATCGTTGCGGGCAGCCGGTTGAAGGTGCCGTCGCTCTCGTCGGCTTCCACAACCATCCACTCACCCTGCCCCATCCGTGCGTTCGACCCGTAGGCATGGATGATCCCGCCGTTGATGACCGTCGGATCAAGGCCGCCTTCGTCCAGCAGCGCCGCGACCATCGTGGTCGTCGTCGTCTTGCCGTGGGTGCCGGCGATGGCCACGTTGGATTTCAGGCGCATCAGTTCGGCCAGCATCTCGGCCCGCCGCACGACCGGCAGTCCCTGCGCCCGGGCCGCATCCAGTTCCGGGTTGCCGGTCTTGATCGCGGACGAGATCACGATGACCTGCGCACCTTCCAAATTCTCGGCCTTCTGGCCCACGAAGACCTTTGCGCCCAGACTTTCCAACCGCTCGGTGATCGCGGACGCCTTCAGATCGGACCCCTGCACGGTATATCCGTGATTGATCAGCACCTCGGCGATCCCCGACATGCCGATGCCGCCGATCCCCACGAAATGGATCGCGCCCACGTCCAGCGGCAGTTTCGTCGGTGCCATCATCTTGAAATCCCCGTCCATCAGTCTGCCCCTCTTGCCAGTTGTTCCACCAAGGCGGCCAGCTGCGTCGTAGCGTCCGGTGTCCCGCAGGACAAGGCGGCCCGCGCCATCTGTGCCGCGCCCGTCGGATGCGACAGCACCGTTTCCATCTGTTCCGCCAGGCTTTGCGCGTTGAATTTGCTCTCCGGCATAAGCACGGCGGCCCCCGCATCGACCATCTGCCGCGCATTCGCGGTCTGGTGATCTGCGGCCGCGGCGGCAAAGGGCACCAGGATTGCAGGCCTGCCGATGACGGTCAGGTCCGCGATGGTGCTGGCGCCGGACCGCGCGATGACAAGCTGGGCCTCGGCCAGCAGGGCCGGCATGTCGTCAAAGAAGGTGCGGATATCGGCACTGATGCCCCGCGCGGCATAGTGGGCATTGACCCGGTCAACGTCCTCGGCCCGCGCCTGTTGCAGGACCCGGATGTTGCGGCGCAGATGATCCGGCAGTGCCGCAATCGCCGCCGGCACCACGTCCGACAGGATGCGCGCGCCCTGGCTCCCCCCCACGACCAGCACCGACATCGGGTAATCGCCCGGCGGGATGTAGGGGGCACCGGCCCGGTCCAGGATCGCCTGACGCACCGGATTGCCTACATGCTCGCCCACCACACCATCCGGCAGGGTCGCAGGCCATGTGCCACAGGCGATCAGGTCGACGCGCTTGGCAAAGACGCGGTTGACCCGCCCCAGCACGCCGTTCTGTTCGTGGATCATGCGCGGAATGCGCAACAGCGTCGCCGCCGTCATCGCTGGGACGGCCGGATATCCGCCAAAGCCCACGACGACATCCGGCCTGTCGCGCCGCATCGCCATGACGGCCCGCAAGGCCCCGCCCGCAATCCGCCCCGGCACCGCCAGCCTGGCCAGCGCGCCGCCACGGGCAAAGGTGCCGCTGTCGACCTCGACGATCTCGACCGCATCCGGGAAACCGCCCACATAGCGCGCGCCGCGCGGATCGGTACTCAGCTTCACCCGCCAGCCCCGGCCCAGCATCGCCTCGGCCAGCGCCTGTGCGGGAAACATGTGCCCGCCGGTCCCGCCGGCCGCCATGATCAGCAAGGGCATGACATCCCCCGTTCATCTGGCCGGATAAACTCCGGGGGGAGGCCATGGGCCGGGGGGCTGGCCCCCCTCCGCGCTCTCCCGACTCTCCGGGCCATCGTCACCGACCGACCCGCCGCATCAGGATATCCCCGATCTCGCCCTGCGGGCGGCTACGCGTCATGGCCAGCAACATGCCCACCGCGATGCCGCCGGCGATCAGGCTGGACCCGCCGTAGCTCACGAAAGGCAGCGTCATGCCCTTGGCCGGCAGCAGCCGCACCGCCACACCCATGTTGATCATCGCCTGCACGCCAAAGGCGCAGGCCAATCCCGTGCCCGCGATGCGAATGAAGGGGTCGCGCTCCTTCATCAGGCGCATCAGCGACCGCACGACGATCACGCCGTACAGGGCGATGATCGCCATGACGCAGATCAGGCCGTATTCCTCGGCCGCCACGGCGATGATGAAGTCCGTGTGCGCGTCCGGCAGCGACCACTTCACCTGCCCCTCGCCCACGCCCACGCCAAAGAACCCGCCTTCGCGGATCGCATTGGTCGCGTAGCCCAGCTGCGTGCGCGGATCGACGTCGGGACTCAGGAAGCCATCGATGCGACGGGCGAAGTGTTCGGACATGTTGTAGGAAAACGCGCCGATTGCCCCTACTATACCGGCCAGCCCGACCATCAGGATCATCGGCGCACCGGCCACGAAATACATGACACCCCAGGCGAACAGCACCAGACAGGCCTGCCCGAAATCCGGCTGCAATGCGAGGAACGCGACGATCACGAGCGTCAGGATGAAGGAATACATCCGCCCCGGCGGGCCGCCCACGCTCAATCCGGCTGCCATCAGCCACGCGGCGACAACGACAAAACCGGGTTTCAGGAACTCCGACGGCTGCACCGAGGCGAAGCCGAAGGAATACCAGCGCACCGCACCCTTGCCGAAATCGGTGCCGAAGACCGGCAGCAGCATCAAGGCGATGAAGGCGATGGCAAAGCCGATGACCGATAGGCGGCGCACCATGACAGGGGTCATCATCGACACACCGAACATCGCCAGCATCGCCATGGCACCGAAAAAGCCCTGCCGCGTGACATAGTAGAACGGATTGAGTCCGTTCTTGGCGGCAAGCGGCGGCGACGACGCCAGTCCCAGCAGCAGGCCGATGCCGAAAAGCGCCAGGATGCAGCACATGCTCCACTTGTCGATCGTCCGCCACCAGCGCGGCAGTACGGGATCGCCTGTCACGACGCGCGGCGCGCCATACACCATTTCGGTCATTGATAGTCCGCCTTGACTGCCTCACCGTCCGTGTTTGCCACGGATCTATCTCATCAGCTTACGCGAGCCGGCGTGTCATTTCCACTTCAAATCGCGGCAGGCCACGATTTTCGCGATCGCCTCTTGCGTCACCCACCGATCCGCGCCACCTGCACCCGATGCACGTCAAGACCCTGATCCTTGGTGCCGGTGCGGCCGGCATGATGGCCGCCGCCCACGCCGGCCCCGCCACGCTCGTCGTCGATCATGCGAAGGCACCCGGCGAGAAGATCCGCATTTCCGGCGGCGGACGCTGCAACTTCACGAACCTGCACACCGCACCCGACCGCTTCATCAGCCGCAACCCGCATTTCGCCAAGTCCGCCTTGTCGCGCTACACCCCGTGGGACTTCACCGCACTGGTGGATGCTCATGGCATCGCACACCACGAAAAGACGCTGGGACAACTGTTTTGCGACGGCTCGGCAAAGCAGATCGTCCAGATGCTGCGGGACGAGATGGCGCGCGCCGGCGCGCAGCTCTGGCTGGACACCACGGTGGGCGGCGTGATCCATGACGGCACCTTTAGCGTCACCCTGACCCACGCGGGCCGCGAGACGGTGGTGACCGCCGACAACCTGATCCTCGCCGCCGGGGGCAAGTCGATCCCCAAGATGGGCGCGACCGACCTCGCCTACCGCATCGCCACCCAGTTCGCCTTGCCCGTCGTGACACCGCGTCCGGGACTGGTCCCCTTCACCTTCACCGACGACCGATTCACACCGCTGGCGGGCACCGCCCTGCCGACCCGCGTGACCGCCGATGGCCCCGCCTTCGACGAGGCGACGCTGTTCACACATCGCGGCCTGTCCGGCCCCGCGATCCTGCAAGCCTCGTCCTACTGGAGCGAAGGGCAGGAGATCGCTCTCGACCTGTCACCCGCCACATCCCTCGGCGATGCGCTGATCGCCGCCAAGCAAAGCGAGGGGCGCAAGAGTCTGACCACGATCCTGTCGCGCCACCTGCCCGCGCGGCTGGTGCAATACCTGTCACCGGACTGGCCCACGGTGACACTCGCCGGGTTGTCCGACGCTGCCCTTCGCGATCTTGCTGACAGGCTGCACCATTGGCGGCTGACGCCCTCCGGTACCGAAGGCTACCGCACGGCCGAGGTCACGCTGGGCGGCATCGACACCGCCGCGCTGAATTCCCGCACGATGGAGGCAAAAGCCGTCCCCGGTCTTTATGCCATCGGTGAGGCCGTCGACGTCACGGGCTGGCTGGGCGGCTACAATTTCCAGTGGGCCTGGTCGTCGGGCTGGGCGGCGGGAACGGCCATCGCGGCGGAGAACTGATCCCCCATTCATCTGGCCAGCCAAACTCCCGCCGGAGGCTGCCCTGCCTTGGCAGGGCATTACAGATCAGACCCCGGCCAGGACCAGTGCCGTGAAATCGTCGCCCCGCGCGGCAAAGCTGTCGTATTGATCGAAGGATGCGCAGGCCGGGGCCAGCAGCACGACCTCGCCCGGCTGCGCATCCGCGCGGGCACGGCCAACGGCCACGTCCATCGTGCCGCAGACCTCGGCCGTGATGCCGGTCAACTGCCGCGCGAACCCCTCCGCCTCGCGCCCGATGACATAGGCCTGCTTCACGGTGCTCAGATGCGGCAGCAGGCCGTCAAGTCCGCCTTCCTTCTGCAGCCCGCCACAGATCCAGCGGATCGCCGGGAACGCCTGCAACGCCTTCGCCGCCGCATCGACGTTCGTGGCCTTGCTGTCGTTCACGAATTGCACGCCGTCGGCCTCGGCGATCAACTGGCTGCGATGCGGCAGACCCGGATAGCTGTGCAGCGCCGTCTCGATGCCCTTCGGTCCGATGCCAAGGGTGCGGACGGCGGCATAGGCGGCGCAGGCGTTCTGGTGGTTGTGCGCGCCCGGCAGCCCCTTGACCGCGCGCAGATCGATGGACGCGACCTGCTTGCCGCGCCGATATTCGCTGAGGAACCCCTTGCGGGCAAAGACGCACCAGCCATCGGTCAGCTTGTGCTCCACACTGATGCGGATCAGCCGGTCGTCGCTCCGGTCCTCGACCAGCTGGTTCGCCAGATAGCGGCCTTCGTTCTCGTCCACGCCGATCACCGCGCGGTCCGGGCCACCTTCGGCAAAAAGCCGCCGTTTCGCCGCGAAATACCCACCCGGTCCCGCGTGCCGGTCCAGATGGTCGGGGCTGATGTTCGTCAGCACCGCCACGTCCGGCGTCAGGTGCCGCGCAAGGTCGGTCTGATAGCTGGACAGTTCCAGCACCACGACCTCTGCGTCATGGGCGGGGTCGATATCCAGCACGCCACGCCCGATGTTGCCGGCAAGCTGCGCCGGTCGCCCATTTTCGATCAAGATGTGATGAATCAAGGCCGCCGTGGTGGATTTTCCGTTCGATCCCGTCACCGCGATCACCCGCGGGGTGGTGTCGAAACCGTCCCATTCATCCGTCGCCCAGGACCGGAAGAACAGTCCGATGTCATTGTCCACCGGCACACCGGCGTCCCAGGCGGCGGCGATCACCGGGTTGGGGCTGGGATACAGATGCGGGATGCCGGGACTGACGATCAGTGCCGCGATCCCGTCAAAGGCACCCGCTTTCGTCAGATCCCGCACGGACCAGCCTTCGGCCGCCGCCGCGTCGCGACCGCGCGGGCTGTCGTCCCAGACCACCGGTTCCGCACCGCCCGCAGCCAGTGCCCGCGCAGCCGCAAGGCCGGATCGCCCCAACCCCAGCACGGCAACCTGCCGCCCGTCATAGCCTTGCACCGGGATCATGGGGAACGCTCCAACTTCGGGGGGGGGTGAGTATCGTGGGACCGGGTCGATCAGCGGACCTTCAGCGTCGCCAGACCGATCATCGCGAGGATCAGCGAAATGATCCAGAAGCGAATGACGATCTGCGGCTCGGCCCAGCCCTTCTTTTCGTAGTGGTGGTGGATCGGGGCCATCAGGAAGACCCGTTTTCCAGTCCTCTTGAAGTAGAGGACCTGGACGATGACCGACAACGCCTCGACCACGAAGAGGCCACCGACGATGGCCAGCACGATCTCGTGCTTCGTCGCCACGGCGATTGCCCCAAGAGCGCCACCCAGCGCCAGCGACCCGGTATCGCCCATGAAGACGGCGGCGGGCGGCGCGTTATACCACAAGAACCCCAGCCCGCCGCCGATCAGTCCGGCGCAGAACACCAGGATCTCGCCCGAATCCGGCACGTAATGCAGCCCAAGGCTTTCGGAAAAGTCCACGCGGCCCACGAAATAGGCGATGATGCCGAAGGTGCCGGCGGCGATCATCACCGGCATGATCGCCAGCCCGTCAAGGCCGTCGGTCAGGTTCACCGCATTGGCCGCCCCCACGATCACGAGGATCGAGAACGGCACGAACAGCAGGCCCAGGTTGATGAGCACGTCCTTGAACACCGGCACGGCTAGCTGGTTGGTCAGCCCTACCGGGTGATACTGCGCAGCCCAGAACCCCGCGATGGCGGCAATCAGCAGCCCCAGCAGGATGCGCACCCGGCCCGAGACGCCGTTCGTGGTCTGCTTGCTGACCTTCGCGTAGTCGTCGGCAAAGCCGATCGCGGCAAAGGCGAGCGTCACGAACAGCACCATCCAGACATATGGGTTATCGAGCCGCGCCCACAGCAGGGTCGAGGTCGTCAGCGCCCCAACGATCAGCAGCCCGCCCATCGTCGGCGTGCCGGCCTTGATGAAATGCCCTTCTGGCCCGTCGGTGCGGATGGGCTGGCCCTTGCCTTGCGTCCGGCGCAGGACATTGATCAGGGGCAACCCGAAGATGAAGCCGAAGGTCAGCGCCGTCAGGAACGCGCCGCCGGCGCGGAAGGTGATATAGCGGAACAGGTTGAAGAAATCGCCGCCATCCGACAGCTCTGTCAGCCAATACAACATAGTGGTGAAGTCCTCGTTCTGCCCGTCAAGAGCGATGCCCCAGTTTGCGGATCGCGTCAACAACGCGGGCCACCTTGCTGCCCTTGGACCCCTTCACCAGCACGACATCGCCGGCATCGACCAGCCTCGCGGCCTGCGCCGCCAGATCGTCGGCCTCTGGTGCCCATTGGCCACGCATATCGACCGGCAACGCATCGAACAGGGCGCGCATCCGCGGCCCGGCACAATGGACCACATGCGCCTTGGCCAGATATGGGTCGTCGGCAAGGGCAGCGTGCATCGCCATCTCGTCCGCACCCAGTTCCAGCATGTCGCCCAGAATGGCGACGCGGCGTCCCTTGACGACTCGCCCCACCCCGTCGCGCGGCGTGCTCGCCGCCAGCACCTCCAGCGCCGCAGTCATCGAGGTCGGGTTCGCATTAAAGGCGTCGTCGATCAGGTCGAGCGTCTCCTCGGCGATGCCGTGGTCCAGCACGACGACCTCACGCGTGCCGCGGCCTTGGGGCGGCTGCCATTGGCCGATGTCCTGCGCGGCCTGCACCGGATCGGCCCCCAGCGCATCGCAGGCAGCCAGCACGGCAACGGCGTTCATTGCAAAGTGACGCCCCGGCACGGCCAGCTTGAACAAGAGGTCGATGTCGTCGTGCCGGGCGTGGATCACCGTCGCGCTGTCGGTGATGCGCACGTCGCCCAATGCCCAATCGGCACCTTTGCCGAAGGTCGCGATGCGCTGGTGGCCTGCCGTCGCGTGATCGTGCAGCACCGCAAAGGTCGGCAGATCGGCGTTCAGGATGGCGATGCCGCCCGGTTCCAGCCCGTCCATGATCGTGGCCTTTTCCGCCGCGATCCCGTCCAGACTGTCGAACGCCTCCAGATGCGCGGCGGCCACGGTCGTCACCAGTGCCACATGCGGACGGGCAAGGCGAGCCAGCGGAGCGATCTCTCCGGGGTGGCTCATCCCGATCTCGATCACCGCGAACTGCGTGTCAGCAGGCATCCGCGCCAGCGTCAACGGCACGCCCCAGTGGTTGTTGTAGGAGGCCTCGGCCGCGTGGGTGCGGCCCTGCGGCGACAGGGCGGCGCGCAGCATTTCCTTGGTCGAGGTCTTGCCGACCGAACCGGTCACGGCAACGACCCGCGCCTGCGTCCGTGCGCGTGCGGCGATCCCCAGCGCCTCCAGCGCCTGCAAGACGTCGGGCACGATCAGCAGGGGTGCATCGTCGGACACGCCTACCGGCCTGTGATCGACCAGCGCCGCCGCAGCGCCCTTGGTCAGGGCTTGCGCCACGAATTCATGACCGTCGCGCGCCGCGGCCAGCGCCACGAACAGATCGCCCGGTCGCAGGGTGCGCGTGTCGATGGACACGCCGGTCGCCTGCCAGACACCGACGACCTCTCCACCCGTCGCGCGTGCCGCATCGGCCGCGGTCCAAAGCGGAATCATATCCGACCCTCCAGCGCCGCGACCGCGACGCTGGCCTGTTCGGCGTCATCGAAAGGCAGAACGGTGTCGCCCACGGTCTGGCCGGTCTCATGCCCCTTGCCCGCGATCAGCAGCGCGTCGCCCGGCCCCAGCGCGTCGATGCCGCGCAGGATCGCCTCGGCGCGGTCGCCGACCTCGATCACCTCGGCCCGGCCCTTTGCCCCGGCCAGCACGGCGGCGCGGATGTCCTCTGGCCGCTCGCTCCGCGGGTTGTCGTCGGTCACGATCACGAGGTCGGCGTTGTCTGCCGCGGCCTTTCCCATCAGGGGGCGCTTGCTGGCGTCGCGGTCGCCGCCCGCGCCCACGATCAAGACGACCCGACCCATCACATGCGGCTGGAGCGCGCGCAGAGCGGTCCGCACGGCGTCGGGCGTGTGGGCGTAATCGACAAAGACCGTGGCCCCGTTGTCGCGCCGCGCGACAAGCTGCATCCGGCCCCGCACGGTCGTCAGCTGGTCCATCACATCGAAGACGTCACCCGGAATGGCGCCAGCCGCGATGGCAAGGCCGCAGGCCAGAACCACATTATCCGCCTGAAAGCCGCCGATCAGGTTCAGCCGCGCGGTGTGGGGCCGGTCCTGCCAGGAAAACCGCAGGTCCTGCCCGGTGTCGTCGAACCGCTGGCTCAGGATACGCAACCGTGCATCGGCGTGGCGGCCGACGCCGATGACCTCGATCCCGCGCGTGGTGCACAGGCTCGCGACCTCCTCGCCACGCGGATCGTCAAGGTTCACGACCGCGACGCCGTCCTCGCTCAGCACCCGCGTGAACAGACCCATCTTGGCGTCGAAATACGCCTCGAACGTGTGGTGATAGTCCAGATGATCCTGCGTGAAGTTCGTGAACCCTGCGGCGTGCAGGACCACGCCGTCCAGCCTGCGCTGATCGAGGCCGTGGCTTGACGCCTCCATCGCCGCATGGGTCACGCCCGCTGCCTCGGCCTGCGCCAGCACGCGGTGCAGGGTCACGGGATCGGGTGTGGTGTGGTGCAGGGGCGCGGACCACGCACCCTCGACCCCCGTGGTGCCAAGGTTGATGCCGGCATAGCCCAGCGATTCCCAGATCTGGCGGGTAAAGGTGGACACGGATGTCTTGCCGTTGGTGCCGGTGACGGCGACCATCACCTCTGGATGCGGGCCGAACCACAGCGACGCGGTCTGCGCCAGCGCCGCGCGCGGGTCTTCGGCGATCACCAAAGCAGCATCCGACCCGGCCAAAGCATCGGCTGCCAAGGCCGCACCTTCCGCATCGGTCAGGATCGCGACGGCACCTTTTTCCAGCGCCATCGGCACGAAGGCCGCGCCATGCACCTTGGCCCCCGGCATCGCCCCGAACAATTGACCCGGCCGCACCGCGCGGCTGTCGGTCGTCATGCCGGAAATCGCCGTGCGCTTGCCGCCCTGCGCCGTCAGCCCCAGTTCCGCCAGCGTCTTGGTCTGTGCCATGTCGGCCCCCGCAACCTAGTTCGAGGTGAGTGTTACACTGGCAAGGTCGGAGACTTCAATCTGTGGCCGCATACCCAGCAGCGGGGCGACGCGACGGATCATTTCCGCCGCCACCGGCACCGCCGTCCATCCCGCCGTGCGGCGTGGCTCGTCGCCGGAATTCTCGCTGGGTTCATCCAGCGTGACGATCAGCACGTATTTCGGGTCTTCCGCCGGAAAGATCGCCGCGAAGGTCGCGATCACCTTGTCGTCGTAATAGCCGCCGCCGTTCTCGCGTGGCTTGTCCGCCGTGCCGGTCTTGCCGCCGACGTTGTAGCCCGGCACCTCGCCCATCGACGCGGTGCCCCGCACCACGACCTGCCGCAGCATGGACCGGGCGCGCGCGCTGACCTCTGGCTGCACGATGCGTTCTCCCTGCTGGACGACGTCGGTTTTCAGCAGCGTCGGCAGGACGCGCGTGCCGCCATTCAACAAGGACGCATAGGCCGCCGCCAGATGCAGCGGAGAATCGGAGATGCCATGGCCGAAGCTGATCGTCATGGTGCTGATCTCGGACCAGTTCTTGGGCAGCAGCGGCGCGCCGGAGGGTGCTTCTGACAGTTCCACCGGCGTCGCCTCGGCCAGTCCAAGCTGGCGGAGGAAGGATTCCTGACGTTCTGCCCCGATCTGCATGGCGATACGGCCAGTACCGACGTTCGACGATTTCACGATGACATCGGTGGCCGACATCGTGGTGGGCATTGAATGGCTGTCGCGGATGCGAAACCGGCCCCAGGTCAGCGGCCCCTTGGTGTCGATCATCGTGTCGGGGTTGATCAGCCCCAGTTCCATCGCCTGCGCAATGGCGAAAATCTTGAAGGTCGAGCCCAGTTCGTAGACCCCCTGCACCGCGCGGTTGAACAGCGGGCTGTCGGACTGGTCGCCCTTCAGCAACACCGGCGGGCGGTTGTTGGGGTCGAAGTCCGGCAAGGAGGCCATCGCGATGATCTCGCCGGTGTGCATGTCCATCAGGACGGCAGCGGCACCCTTGGCGTTCATCAGCTTCATGCCGCCGTCCAGCACCTCTTCGGTCGCGGCCTGCACCGACAGATCGAGAGACAGTTCCAGCGGCTGGCCTTCGTTCGCGGGGTCGCGCAGCAGGCTGTCGAGCTTGCGTTCCACCCCGGCGACGCCGATGACCTCGGCACTGGCCACGTCCTCTCTTCCATAGCTGGCACCGCCCAGGACATGCGCCGCGATGGGACCGTTGGGATACAGCCGCATCTCGCGTGGGCCGAACAGCAGGCCGGGCGACCCGATGTCGTGGACCTGTTGCATCTGTTCGGGGCTCAGTTGCCGCCTGATCCAGACGAACTTGCGTTTGCCGGTGAAATCCTTGACCAGCCGATCCTCGTCCAGCTCTGGAAAGATCACCTTCAGCTCGGACGCGGCATGAAGCGGGTCGATCATGTGTTGCGGCTGGGCATAGAGCGAGTGCGTTTCGAGGTTGGTCGCAAGGATGCGCCCGTTGCGGTCCACGATGTCGGCACGCTGGCCGATGATCGGGTTGCCCGTCGCTGCCGTGCGCGGCTCTTCCGGGATCGACGCGGCAATCGCCCCCATCCGCACGCCAATGGTGCAAAAGGCCACGGCAAAGAAGGCCCCCAGCATCAACAGGCGCCCTTCGGCGCGGGCGCGGGACTTGTCGGCGATGGCCTCGTGGCGCAGGCGCAGATTCTCGGCGGCGATGGCGTTCGGGTCCTCGCCCTTTTCGCGCGCTTTCAGGATGCGGGCCAGCGGGCGCAGGGGTGTGCGGATCATAGGGGGTCCTCCTCGCCCGACGGCGGGATCGAGTTGATGTCGACAGTGCCACCGACGGTCAGCACGTCCGGCAGTGGATAGACGATGGCCTCGATCTCGCCGAAGGCTTCGGGCGACAGCGGCAGCAGGCCCAGCCGGTCGAAGTTGATTTCGGCCAGGTCGATCAGCCGGTCGGGCCGGTTCAGATAGGCCCATTCCGCCCGCAGCATCCCCAGCCGCTCGTGTGCGTCGCCGATCTGCGCGTGCAGGCTGCGGACCCGGCTGATCGACTGCTGCGCCGCGTAATTTTCCTGATAGGCCCAGAACGCCAGCCCCATGACGGCCAGCGCCGCCATCACATACATCACCGCCCGCATCATGCGCCGTCGTCCCTCATCATCGGCATCCCCATGTCACGGCGATCCATCGGTGCGGCCGGCGCATCCGTGCGGATCGCCACGCGCAATTTCGCGGATCTGGACCTGGGGTTGACTGCTACTTCTTCTTTTGTCGCGACAATCGCCTTGCGGGTCTTCTGTGTAAAGGCCGGCGTGATGCTGTCCAGCACCGGCGCATAGCGGTTCGCGTTGGGCGTCGTCGCGCTCCGGGTCTGGATAAAGCGTTTGGCCATCCGGTCCTCGACCGAATGGAACGTCACGATGGCCAGTTGCCCGCCGGGCTTCAACGCGCGCTCTGCCGCCTCCATGCCGGTCGCAAGCTCTCCGTATTCGTCGTTCACCGCGATGCGCAGCGCCTGAAAGGTGCGGGTCGCCGGATGGCTCTGGTTCGGTTTGGCGCGCGGTAGGCAGGATTCGACGATCCGCGCCAACTGCCCGGTCGTCGTCACGGGGCGCGCCATGACGATGGCCTTGGCGATTCTGCGGGACGCCCGCTCCTCACCGTAAAGGTAAATGATATCAGCTAGTTCCGCCTCGTCCTTCGTGTTGACAAGATCGGCGGCGGACACACCGCTTTGCGACATCCGCATGTCCAGCGGCCCGTCGCGCATGAAGGAGAAACCCCGTTCGGCCAGATCAAGCTGCATGGAGCTGACGCCCAAGTCCAGCACCACGCCGTCCAGATCGCTGCCGTAATCATCGAGCTTCGAGAATTCGCCCGCCACCGGCACGATCCGGTCGCCATAGTCGCCGATCCAACCTGCCGCCATCTCGAAGGCCAGCGGGTCGCGGTCCAGGGCGATCACCTTCTCCGCCCCGGCCTCGAGCAGCCGCCTAGTATAGCCGCCGGCGCCAAATGTGCCGTCCAGCCAAACCCCCTGAATCGGGGCGCAAGCGTCGAGGATCGCTTCGATCAGGACGGGAATGTGGGGCGCATCTGACATGGGCCGTCAGGGCACAAGGCTCATGGGGTCGAAATCGGCACCCATGTCGTCAAGCCAGGCGTCCAGCGGCGCATCGACCTCGGCCTCGAAGCTCTCGACCTTCCAGATCTGGAAATATTCGCCAAGGCCCATGAAGGACAACTCGCCCTCGACCAGTCCCAGCTTTTCGCGCAGGCGCAGGGCAAGGACGACGCGGCCGTCCTTGTCGATGGTCAGGTCTTCGGAAAAACCCATGAACAGCTTGCGCAGCCGGTTCTTGTTGGGATCGGCATCGGGCATCGCCATGATGCGGGCGATCTTGGCGTCGAAGGCCTCCATCGTCAGCACCTGCAGGCTTTCGCCCAGATGCTTGCCGTAAAGGATCTTGGCCGTCATCGGCTGGTCGGGGGCCCATGCGGGATCACCGGCCTCGATCACGCGGCGAAACTTGGCCGGGATCGACATGCGACCCTTGGCGTCAACTTTCGACTGATACGTGCTCGTGAACGAAAGGTTCAACCTGCGGCCCCGACTGCCTGTCCCCCGAAAAATGTGTTCTGGATGTGAAAACGGCGGATTGAGTTAGCTGCCACTACTCAACCCGCCGCCTCGCGCCCTTGGGAGGGCTGGACCGACTGCGCGCGCCACCTGGGGGGATGTCTGCTCGCTCGCGCGCCGGATCGCCAGTTCTGGTAAAAACGAGGCCTGTATGAAACCTGACATTTTGCCGGTGGGGTTCTTTGAGGTGCCCCTTGTTTGTCTGCCCGTCGTTACCGTGAGACTGTTTTGGCAGACCGATCACGGTCGGGCAACGACTATTTTGGGATTTCTGTGAACTTCACGGAATCGACTCGGTTGTCACGGGTCCGTGATTCGCAAGTTATCCACAAGACCTCGCCGTGATCTTGTGGGCCTGTGGATAGAATTTCCCACATCTTGTATCAAATTGAAACGAAACGTGAGGTTCACGACGATCCCAAAAAAGATTGGATTGGCTATGAACCGCCTCTGACAGAGTGGCGCGCCAGCCGCAGTCAATCCCCTACGTGACCCAATTGCGCGGAAATTTCTGGCATCAAAATGAAGAATCGGACCGCCTTGAGGGCCATCCGATTCTTGTTCACAGCGATTCAAGGCTGTCCAAGACCAGTGCGTTTCCGAAGATCAGGCCATGCCGCCGTCGATGAACCGCTGTGCCAGGACCGCGTAGGCCTCTGCAACCGGTCCCGTGCCCAAGGCCACGGGCGTTCCGGCGTCGCCGGACAGGCGCGTGTCGAGGTCGATGGGCAAAGCCCCCAGGAAAGGCACGCCCAGACGTTCGGCTTCGTGCAACACGCCGCCGTGACCGAATATCTGGGTTTCCTGCCCGCAGTGCGGACAATGGAAGGTCGACATGTTCTCGATCAGGCCCAGCAAGGGTGTGTTCAGCGTCTTGAACATGTCGATGGCCTTGCGCGCATCCAGCAGGGCGACGTCCTGCGGCGTGCTGACGATGACTGCGCCCGTCACCTGGGTCTTCTGACACAGGGTCAACTGCACGTCCCCCGTCCCAGGCGGCAGATCGATGATGAGGACGTCGAGCTGGCCCCACTCCACCTGCGTCAACATCTGTTGCAACGCGCCCATCAGCATCGGCCCACGCCAGACCACCGCCTTATCCGGGTCCACCATCAGCCCGATCGACATCATCGTCACGCCGTGCGCGTGCAATGGAATGATCGTCTTGCCGTCAGGGCTCGCCGGGCGTTTCGAGACGCCCATCATGCGCGGCTGACTTGGTCCATAGATATCGGCATCCAGAAGACCGACCCGCCGCCCCTTGCGGGCCAGCGCCACCGCAAGGTTCGACGCAACGGTCGACTTGCCGACCCCGCCCTTGCCGGACCCGATGGCAAGGATCCGATCCACACCAGCGACCGGCACCGGCCCGGCCTGCGGCGTCGGATGCCGCCCGACCTTCAGACTGGGAGGAGCGGGCGCGGCCTTGGGCGCGCTGTGGGCCGTCAACACGGCCGTCACCTGCAATCCGTCGCGCAGACGCTGCACGGCGGCGACTGCCGCCTGACGCACCGGTTCAAGTGTTGCAGCGGTGGCGGCGTCCGGTGCCTCGATCACGAAACGCACGATATCGCCGTCGATCTGCACTGCGCGCACCATGTCCCGGGACGCCAGATCACCGCCGCCAGGCACGGATATTCCTGCAACAGCGGCAAGAATATCGTCTTTTTCCAACGTCATCGTCATGTTTCCTTCACATCGGGCCGGTTCGGCCGCACCCTCCGTCGTCGTCCGCACGCGCGCAAGCCCCTATTTCGCAACGGCGAAATCGCGATTTGCACAGGCATTGGGCGGATTATTAACTGTCCCTGAGTAACCTTGCATTCGCTGCATAGCAGCATTGCCAACTCGTCCATTGTGCAGGTGCAGCATCCTCCTACATAACGGTCACAAGCAGAGACGAGCACAACGCTCCGCAAGACAAGAAAGAAGAGATGAACATGGCATACGCAAACGCAAACACCGCCGCCCCGCGCAGCAACGGCCTGATGGCCCGCATGGTTGAAGCGATGGCGGCCCGCAAGGTGTACCGCACCACCCTGACCGAACTTCAGGCCCTCGACAACCGCGATCTGGCTGATCTGGGCATCACCCGCTCCATGATCCGCTCCATTGCCCACGAGGCTGCCTACGGCAAGTAATTCAGTTCGGGATCGGCCAACCTCCTCCCTGGTTCGATCCTGACCCGCGCCGCCGCAACCTCCTCCCTGCGGTGGGCGCGCAAGACAAGACGGCGGCCCGACCTCCTCCCCGGGTCGCCGTTTTGAAACCAGTTTCAGAAATATGGGAACCTGCACCTCCTCCCGCAGTTGCCCGTATGATCCGACAGCGGCCAACCTCCTCCCTGGCCCGGTCGGATCCAAGTCCGGACGGCCCGCAACCTCCTCCCTGCGGCGCGGTCCACCTTAGATCGGTGGTGGTCACCTCCTCCCGGCCACCACCGACAGGAATTTCAGATCGGGACCGCCGCACCTCCTCCCGCGGTTGTCCTGACCGGCCCGACAGCCGCCCACCTCCTCCCGGGCAGGCATCGGGCTCACGACCCGGACGGCCCGCAACCTCCTCCTTGCGGCGCGGTCCACTTCAGATCGGTGGTGGTCACCTCCTCCCGGCCACCACCGGCTGCCAGTTACGGGCGTCGCACCTCCTCCCGCGGCCAACCTGGATCGACCTGACCCGCAACCTCCTCCCTGCGGTCAGGTCGCGGATGCGGGCCTTCACCTCCTCCCGAGGGCTCTCATCCAGATCGAAGGCGATGCGCTCCTCCCGCGCATCGCCTTTTTTCTTGACCAGTGGATCGATGACAATAATCCGGATGCCGCAGCGCGCGTTTGCGGCTAATCCTGCCGCATGGAACCTCTCGCGCTCTACCTTCTGGCGCAGTTTGCCTTCGCAAGCTCGATCACGCCCGGCCCCAATAACCTGATGCTGATGGCGTCGGGTGCCAATTACGGTCTGCGCCGCACCCTGCCCCACATGCTGGGCGTCAGTCTGGGCCACAGCTTCATGGTCGTGATGGTCGGCGTTGCCCTGCTCCGGCTGTTCCAGACCTTTCCTGTTCTGAACGCCGTGCTGACCGTGGCGGCGATCGGCTACATGACCTGGCTTGCATGGAAGATTGCCACCGCCGTTGCGCCAGAGGCAAAGCAGGTCACGGGCAAGCCCTTCACCTTCGTGCAAGCGGCCGCGTTCCAGTGGGTCAATCCCAAGGCCTGGGTCATGGCGATCACCGCGATCACCGCCTACGCGCCGCAAGAATGGTCGGCGCTCGCCGGTTCGCTGCTGGTGGCGACGGTCTTTCTCTGCACGAACCTGCCGTCGATCACCCTCTGGGCGGTGCTGGGCGTGCAGGTCCGCCGCTTTCTCGGCACTGCGCGCCGACTCCGCGTCTTCAACGTGACGATGGCCGTTCTGCTGTTGGCGTCGCTTTATCCCATGCTGGTGCATTGAGGGACGGCGGGCGGGGCGCATTTGGCCCCCTGCGGGCCAAACAGCGTCGTCCCGACGTTCTCAGAACGGCACCTCGCTGGCCGCATCGGCACCGACCACGAACTTCGCCACGACCTTCTTCGACCCGGCTTTGTCAAAGGCGATGTCCAGCTTGTCGCCCTCGATCCCTTCGATCACGCCATAGCCGAACTTCTGGTGAAACACCCGGTCCCCGGTGGTAAAGGCGCTGACCGCATCAAGGTCGATGACCATGTTGCGCGCCTCGGCGGGCTGGGACATGCCCCGCGCCTGTCCACGCGCCTGCAACCGCCGCCAGCCGGGAGAGTTGTAGACATTCGCGTCATGCGCCTTCTGGTGCAGGTCGGACATGCTTTCCTCGCGCAGCTTCGGGCTGGCGCTTGCCGCCATGCCTGCCGCACCATAGCCCCCGCCATACAGACCCGGCGGCGTCAGCACCTCGACGTGATCTTCAGGCAGCTCGTCGATGAACCGCGAGGGCAGCGCACTTTGCCATTGCCCGTACACCCGCCGGTTCGCGGCAAAGGATATGGTGCACAGCGCCTCGGCCCGCGTGATGCCCACGTAGGCCAGACGGCGCTCTTCCTCCAGCCCCTTCAGGCCGGACTCATCCATCGACCGCTGCGACGGGAAAAGCCCGTCTTCCCACCCCGGCAGGAACACGGCGGGAAACTCCAGCCCCTTGGCCGCGTGCAGCGTCATGATGCTGACCTTCTCGCCCTCCTGCTCGGTCTCGTTGTCCATGATCAGTGCCACATGCTCCAGAAACCCCTGCAGGTTCTCGAAGTTGTCCAGCGCCTTGACCAGTTCCTTCAAATTTTCCAGCCGCCCCGGTGCCTCGGGCGTCTTGTCCGCCTGCCACATGCCGGTATAGCCGCTCTCGTCGAGGATCATCTCGGCCAGTTCCTGATGCGTGTCGGCTTCCGCCCGCACCTGCCCGTGCCAGCGGTCCAACCCGTCGACAAGCTGCGCCAACTCGCGCAGGCCCTTGCCGCCCAGCAGTTTCGCCTGCACCACGATCCGCGCGCCTTCGACAAGGCCGACACCGTTCGACCGCGCCGCCTTCTGGATCGTCTGCACCGCCTTGTCGCCAAGGCCACGCTTGGGCGTGTTCACGATCCGCTCGAACGCCAGATCGTCGTCGGGGCTGACGGCCAGCCGGAAATACGCCATCGCGTCGCGCACTTCGAGGCGTTCGTAGAATCGCGGCCCGCCGATCACGCGGTAGGGCAGCCCGATCGTCAGAAACCGATCCTCGAAGGCGCGCATCTGGTGGCTGGCCCGCACGAGGATCGCCTGATCATCCAGCCCCACCTTGTCGAGGCCCCGCGTCCCGCGCTGCAACGCCTCGATCTCCTCGCCGATCCAGCGCGCTTCCTCCTCGCCGTCCCAATGGCCGATCAGGCGAACCTTTTCGCCGCCCGTCGCCTCGGTGAACAGCGTCTTGCCCAGCCGCCCCTTGTTGGCCGAAATGACACCGGATGCAGCGGCCAGAATGTGTTCGGTGGACCGGTAGTTCTGTTCCAGCTTCACCACAACGGCACCCCGAAAGTCCTTTTCGAACCGCAGGATGTTGCCGACTTCGGCCCCGCGCCAGCCATAGATCGACTGGTCGTCGTCGCCCACGCAGCAGATGTTGCGATGCGCCGCCGCCAGCAGCCGCAGCCACAGATACTGGGCCACGTTGGTATCCTGGTATTCGTCCACGAGGATGTAGCGGAACCGCTTCTGATACATCTCCAGCACATCCGCGTGGGTCTGAAAGATCGTGACCATGTGCAGCAGCAGATCGCCGAAATCGCAGGCGTTCAGGTCCAGCAGACGGCGCTGATAGGCGGCATAAAGGTCCACCCCCCGCTGATCGAAGGCCCCCGCGTCCGCCAGCGGCACCTTGTCGGGCGTGAAGGCCTTGTTCTTCCAGCCGTCGATGATCCCAGCCAGCATCCGCGGCGGCCAGCGTTTTTCGTCAATGCCTTCGGCCACGATCAACTGCTTCATCAGCCGGATCTGGTCGTCGGTATCCAGAATGGTGAAGTTCGACTTCAGCCCGACCAGTTCCGCGTGACGGCGCAGCAGCTTGACGCAGATGGCATGGAATGTGCCAAGCCACGGCATCCCTTCCACCGTTTCACCCATCAGGCGGCCGACGCGATTCTTCATCTCGCGCGCCGCCTTGTTGGTAAAGGTCACGGCCAGCACCTGATGTGGCTGCGCCGTTCCCGTCACCAGCAGATGTGCGATGCGCGCGGTCAGGGCGCGGGTCTTGCCCGTCCCCGCCCCCGCCAGCATCAGCACCGGGCCGTCCAGCGCCAGAACGGCCGCCTTCTGTGCCGGGTTCAGCCCGTCAAGGTAGGGACCGGCCCCACGGCTTGGCATCGCACGCTGGCTCAGGGGCACGGCGGCGGCCTCGAATGCGTCGTCTTCGGAATAGCTGCTCATGCCCGCAAGATACGCCCGAAGCCCGCACAAATAAACCCCTTGTTCACGATCTGTTCACACCTCATTTTGCGTTTCACATTTTTCCAGTTCCAAATGTCCCCGCCGGAGGCATCGGTTTTTCCTACGGAAAAGCCGACCCCCCTTTCCAAATCCCGCAGCCAGTCCTAGCGTCCCGCTCATGAGCCTCCACAGCCGCTACCCTGCCCTCGCCGACCTCAGGACACGCGCACGCAAGCGGATTCCCCATTTCGTCTGGGAATACCTCGACAGTGCGACGGGCGACGAATCGGCGCAACACCGCAACCGTGCGGCGCTGGACGCGGTGCTGCTGCGACCGTCGATCCTGCATGGCGAATTCACGCCGGATCTGTCGACGACCCTGATGGGCCAGTCCCACCCGCTGCCGTTCGGCATCGCACCCGTCGGCATGTCCGGCCTGATCTGGCCCGACGCAGAGCGTCTGCTGGCCAAGACCGCCGCCGCCGCCGGCATCCCCTATACCCTGTCCACCGTCGCAACCCAGACGCCCGAAGCGCTGGCGCCGCACATCGGCGAACAGGGCTGGTTCCAGATCTATCCGCCGCGCGACCCCGGCATCCGCGCCGACATGCTGGCGCGCGCGAAAAAGGCCGGCTTTCACACGCTGGTGCTGACCGTCGACGTGCCGGTCGCGTCCCGGCGCGAACGCCAGACACGCGGCGGTCTGACGAACCCGCCCCGGCTGACACCCCGTCTTGCAGCGCAGGCCCTGCGCTGTCCCGCGTGGCTGTCGGGCATCCGCAGGACGGGCATGCCGCGGATGCGTCTGATCGACAGTTACGCCACCTCTACCGCGGCGCTGCCATCGACGCAGCACGCGGGCTATCTGCTGCGGACCTCGCCCGATTGGGAATATCTGCGGGCCCTGCGTGACGGATGGGACGGCAAGCTTGTGGTCAAGGGCGTGTTGAACGACGGCGACGCCGCGCGCCTGTCCGACGAAGGCATCGACGCGATCTGGGTCAGCAACCATGCCGGCCGCCAGTTCGCCGCCGCCCCCGCTAGCGCCTCTGTCCTGCCCGCGATCCGGGCCGCCACGACCCTGCCGGTGATCTGCGATTCAGGGGTGGAGGGAGGTCTCGACATCCTCCGCCTGATCGCGCTTGGCGCGGATTTCGTCATGCTGGGCCGGGCCTTTCACTACGGGCTGGGTGCGCTGGGCGATGACGGCGCGACCCATGTCGTCGACCTCCTGCGACAGGACATGATCGCCAACATGGGTCAGATCGGTGCGCGCGCCCTCTCTGACTTGCCCGGAACGCTTGTTTCATAAGCACGCGGGCCCGCGCCCCTGCCAACGCCCCTAATCCAAGGTTCAATTATCGCGTGGACACGGCTTCCGTCTCCGCGCGATCACTGGACATCGCCCTTGCGGCGCTTAACAATGCTGCAACTGCAAAAGGAACGACCATGGCCGACTTCAAGAAAATCCTGATTGCCAACCGGGGCGAAATCGCCATTCGCGTCATGCGCGCCGCCAATGAAATGGGCAAAAAGACCGTTGCCGTCTACGCGGAAGAGGACAAGCTGTCCCTGCACCGCTTCAAGGCCGACGAAGCCTACCGCATCGGCGAAGGCATGGGCCCCGTTGCCGCCTACCTGAGCATTGCCGAGATCATCCGCGTCGCGAAGATGAGCGGGGCCGACGCGATCCACCCCGGCTATGGCCTGTTGTCGGAAAACCCCGATTTCGTCGATGCCTGCACCGCGGCCGGGATCACCTTCATCGGCCCGAAAGCGCAGACCATGCGCGAGTTGGGCGACAAGGCCAGCGCCCGGCAGGTCGCCATCGCGGCCGGCGTCCCCGTCATCCCGGCGACGGACGTGCTGGGCGACGACATGAAACTGATCAAGAAGCAGGCGGCCGAGGTCGGCTATCCCCTGATGCTCAAGGCGTCATGGGGCGGCGGCGGGCGCGGGATGCGTCCGATCAACTCCGAAAAGGAGTTGGAAGAAAAGGTCCGCGAAGGCCGGCGAGAGGCCGAGGCCGCCTTCGGCAACGGCGAGGGTTATCTGGAAAAGATGATCATCAAGGCCCGCCACGTCGAGGTGCAGATCCTGGGCGACAGCCAGGGCAACATCTATCACCTGTGGGAACGCGACTGTTCCGTCCAGCGCCGCAACCAGAAGGTCGTCGAACGCGCGCCCGCCCCCTATCTGTCCGCCGCCCAGCGCGAACAGATCTGCAATCTGGGCAAGAAGATCTGCCAGCACGTGAACTACGAATGTGCCGGCACGGTCGAATTCCTGATGGATATGGACAACGGCGAATTCTACTTCATCGAGGTGAATCCCCGCGTGCAGGTCGAACATACCGTCACCGAAGAAGTCACCGGCATCGACATCGTCCGCGCGCAGATCCTGATCGCCGAAGGCAAGAGCCTGATGGAGGCGACAGGCTGCGCGTCGCAATATGACGTGAAGCTGGACGGCCACGCCCTGCAATGCCGGGTCACGACAGAAGACCCGCAGAACAACTTCATCCCCGACTATGGCCGCATCCAGATGTATCGTAGCGCCACCGGGCCTGGCATCCGCCTGGACGGCGGCACCGCCTATTCGGGTGCCGTGATCACCCGCTACTACGACAGCCTGCTGACCAAGGTGACGGCCCGCGCGCCCACCCCGGAAATGGCCATTGCCCGCATGGACCGCGCCCTGCGCGAATTCCGCATCCGGGGGGTTTCCACCAACATCGCCTTCGTGGAAAACCTGCTGAAGCATCCGACGTTCCTGAACAACGAATACCACACGAAGTTCATCGACCAGACGCCGGAGCTGTTCGACTTCAAGGCGCGGCGTGACCGCGCGACCAAGATCCTGACCTACGTCGCCGACATCACAGTGAACGGCCATCCGGAAACCGCGGGCCGGCCCCGCCCCTCGGCAGAGGTCAAGCTGCCGGTGCCGCCCGTGAGATCCCTCGACCAGATGGTCCCCGGCACCCGCCAGATCCTCGATGAACACGGCCCGCAGGCCGTCGCCCAGTGGATGAAGGACCAGCCGCAATTGCTGATCACCGACACCACCATGCGCGACGGGCACCAGTCGCTGCTGGCCACCCGGATGCGGTCGATCGACATGGTGAACGTGGCCCCGACCTATGCCGCCAGGATGCAGGGGTTGTTCTCAGTCGAATGTTGGGGCGGTGCCACTTTCGACGTCGCCTACCGCTTTCTTCAGGAATGTCCGTGGCAGCGCCTGCGCGATATCCGGGCCAAGATGCCGAACATCATGACGCAGATGCTGCTGCGCGCCTCCAACGGTGTCGGCTACACGAACTATCCCGACAACGTCGTGCAAAGCTTCGTGGCACAGGCTGCGACGTCGGGCGTCGATGTGTTCCGCGTGTTCGACAGCCTCAACTGGGTCGAAAACATGCGCATCGCGATGGATGCGGTCATCGCATCGGACAAGGTGCTGGAGGCGTCGATCTGCTACACCGGCGACATGCTGGACCCGGACAGGTCCAAGTATGACCTGAAATACTACGTCAGCATGGCGAAAGAACTGGAGGCCGCAGGTGCCCACGTCCTGGGTCTGAAGGACATGGCGGGCCTGCTCAAGGCCCCCGCCGCGGCACAGCTGTTCAAGGCATTGAAGGAAGAGGTCGGCCTGCCTATCCACTTCCACACGCACGACACCTCGGGGGCTGCGATCTCGACCGTGCTGGCCGCCTCGGCCGCCGGTGTCGATTGCGTCGATGCGGCGATGGACAGCTTCTCGGGCAACACGTCGCAGCCGACGCTGGGATCGGTGGTCGAGGCGCTGCGCCGCACGGAGCGCGACACCGGCCTCGATATCGCGGCGATCCGCGAGATCTCGAATTACTGGGAACAGGTCCGCGCGCACTACCTCGCCTTCGAATCCGGCCTGCAGGCACCCGCGTCAGAGGTCTATCTGCACGAGATGCCCGGCGGCCAGTTCACCAACCTCAAGGCGCAGGCGCGTTCTCTGGGGCTGGAGGATCGCTGGCACGCCGTGGCACAGACCTATGCCGACGTGAACGCCATGTTCGGCGACATCGTGAAGGTCACGCCGTCGTCCAAGGTTGTCGGTGACATGGCCCTGATGATGGTCAGCCAGAACCTGACACGCGCGCAGGTCGAAGACCCGAGCGTCGATGTGTCCTTTCCCGACTCAGTCATCGACATGATGAAGGGCAGCCTTGGCCAGCCCCCGGGGGGCTGGCCCGCAGGCATCCAGAAGAAGGTCCTGAAAGGCGAGAAACCTTTGACCGACCGCCCCGGCAAGCACCTGAATCCGGTCGACATGGATGCCGTGCGGGCGGAGGCCGAAGAAAAGGTCGGCCATGCCATCGATGACGAGGACCTGAACGGCTACCTGATGTATCCGAAGGTCTACACCGACTACGCCTCCCGTCACGAGGTCTATGGCCCGGTCCGCACCCTGCCCACCAAGACGTTCTTTTACGGCATGGAACCCGGCGAGGAGATCAGCACCGAGATCGACCCCGGCAAGACGCTGGAAATCCGGATGCAGGCCGTCAGCGACATGAACGAGGACGGCGAGGTGAAGGTGTTCTTCGAACTGAATGGCCAGCCCCGCACGATCCGCGTGCTGAACCGTCTGGCCGCCGCCGACAAGGTCAAGAACCGCAAGGCCGAGGTCGGCAACCCCGCCCAGATCGGCGCGCCCATGCCCGGAGTCGTGGCCACGGTCGCGGCGCAGGTCGGGGCCAAGGTCAAGGCGGGCGACCTGCTGCTGACGATCGAGGCAATGAAGATGGAAACCGGCATCCACGCCGAACGCGACGCGGTGGTGAAAGCCGTGCTGGTTCACGCCGGCAGCCAGATCGACGCCAAGGACCTGCTGATCGAATTCGAATGAACGATTTGGCCCCCTGCAGGGGGCCAAGCCTCTGGCAGGAGTTTGGCTGGCCAGATGAACATGGGGCGTTGCGTGAAAAAAATCACGGCGGGCGCGCGGATTTTCCCTTGCGGCGAAGCGTCAGTGTTTATAGATCACGGCTACCGATCGGCGCGGGCGTAGCTCAGGGGTAGAGCATAACCTTGCCAAGGTTAGGGTCGAGAGTTCGAATCTCTTCGCCCGCTCCATCGGTCAACGAAAAGGGTCGCCCATCGGGCGGCCCTTTCGCGTTTCGGGTGTGCGGGATTCTTGCGATTGCCTCTTGCAGGTGCTGGTGCGGTTTTGTAGATCGCCTTTACCGACGGCGCGCGGGCGTAGCTCAGGGGTAGAGCATAACCTTGCCAAGGTTAGGGTCGAGAGTTCGAATCTCTTCGCCCGCTCCATCGGTCAACGAAAAGGGTCGCCCATCGGGCGGCCCTTTCGCTTATTGGACACCGACGTGCGGTGCGGTAAAGATAACATGTTGATTTTAAATGATATGTATCGCATGCGGCACATGCGGTTTCTGTCATGTATTTTGTCAGAACGCCTTGAAGGTCAGCGTCGTCAGGGTGCGTTCTATTCCGGCGATCCCCGCCACGCTTTCGTTGATGAAGTGACCGACATCGCGGTCGGCGGGGACGTAGGCTTTCATCAGCAGGTCGAAATCGCCGCTGGTGGAATAAAGCTCTGAATGGATTTCGCGCAGGGCGATCGCCTCGGCCACTTCGTAGGTGGTGCCGGGGGTGCAACGGATCTGGACGAAGACGCAGGTGGTCATGGGCAGCCTCTTTTTTTGAATTGCGTTCAACCTGCACCACGGACGAAGTCGGTGCAATCGGTGCCTTGGCGCTGGCCCGCCCCTTGCCTATAAGGCCCGCAGACAAGAGGGACTTCTCATGCGCACCGCCACGATCACCCGCCAGACCGCCGAGACGCAGATCAGCGTGACGCTGAACCTTGACGGGACCGGCGTCTATGACAACCGGACCGGCATCGGGTTCTTTGATCACATGCTGGACCAGCTGTCGCGCCATGCGCTGATCGACATGACGGTGACCGCGACCGGAGACCTGCACATCGACGACCACCACACGGTCGAGGATACGGGCATTGCCATCGGCCAAGCCCTCGTGCAGGCGCTTGGCGACAAGCGCGGCATCCGGCGCTACGCCGACTGTCACCTCGCGATGGACGATGCGCAGGTGCGATGCGCATTGGACCTGTCGGGGCGACCCTACCTGATCTGCAACCTCGATCTGCCCTTCGGCAAGATCGGGCCGAGCTTCGACACCGAGCTGGTGCGGGAATTCTTTCAGGCCCTGTCGACGCATGGCGGCATCACGCTGCACATCGACCGGCTGCATGGCTTCAACGCGCATCACATCACCGAGGCCGCCTTCAAGGCGGTCGCGCGGTCGTTGCGTGATGCCGTCGCAGTCGATCCCCGCAAGGCCGACGCCATTCCATCGACCAAGGGCAGCCTGTGACCACAGTTCTGATCGACTACGACAGCGGCAACCTGCATTCGGCGCAGAAGGCGTTCGAGCGGATGGCACGCGAGTCGGGTGCCGGACCGGTGATCGTCACCGATGACGCCGATGTCGTGGCGCAAGCCGACCGGATCGTGCTGCCGGGCGATGGGGCGTTTCCCCATTGCCGCGGAGAGTTGTTCGGGCGCAAGGACCTTGCGGAGGCGATCATCGAAGCGGTGGAACGGCGCGGCGTGCCGTTCCTTGGTATCTGCGTCGGGATGCAGATGCTGGCCAGCACAGGGTTCGAGCATGCGGAAACCACCGGTCTGGGATGGGTTCCGGGGCAGATCCGCAGGATCACGCCCAGCGATCCGGCGCTGAAGATCCCACATATGGGATGGAACGATCTGGTCATCGACCGGCCCCATCCGGTGCTGACGGGGTTGGCGACGGGCGATCACGCCTACTTCGTGCACTCTTACGCGATGCAGGTCGCAGATCCTGCACATCTGTTGGCACATGTGGATTACGGCGGAGACGTCACGGCGATCGTCGGGCGCGACAATATCGTCGGCGCCCAGTTCCATCCGGAGAAGAGCCAGGCCGCCGGTCTGCGGCTGATCTCGAACTTTCTGGCATGGAAACCCTGAGGACCGGATCGCAGTGGCAAACCGGTCCCGGTGGACCAGCCCCCGCCCCCCGAGATGATTGCGGACCAGAAGAAGGGACGGGTGGCGCGCGCGCGCCGTCAACCTTTCAGAAAGACAAGCATGTCGTCGACGAGCTGGTCCTTGTGCGTGGCGGTCAGAGCATGGGGGGCGCCGTCATAGACCTTGTAGGTCGCGTCCGCGATCATCTTTGCCGCCTTGGCCCCTGATCCGTCGATCGGGACGATCTTGTCGGCGTCACCGTGTACGATGAGTGTCGGAACGTTGAAATGCGCCATGTCGGGGCGGAAATCCGTGGTGCCGAAGGCATCGACGCAGTCCAGCGTGGCCTTTGGGCTGGCCGTCATCGCCATGCCCCACATCCAGAGGCGCGCGGCGTCCGAGACGCCGCCCGTGAAGAAGCCTTCTCCTGTGAATACCTTGAAGAAATCCTGCAGGAAGCCTTGGCGGTCGTCGCGCAGGCCGGCCTTCATGTCCTCGAACACCGACGCATCGACGCCGTCGGGATTGTCGTCTGTCTTCAACATGTAGGGTGCGACCCACGAGATCAGCATGGCCTTCGACACATCCTTACCGCCATGGCGGGACATGTAGCGGCTGACCTCGCCGCCGCCCATCGAGAAGCCTGCGATGACGGCATCCTTGAGATGCAGTGCCGCGATCACATCGGCCAGATCGTCGGATAGCGTGTCGTAGTCGTACCCGCCGAAGGGCTGTTCGGACCGACCGAAGCCGCGGCGATCGTAGGCCACGACGCGGTAGCCCGCTTCTGCCAGCTTGACGGATTGGTATTCCCAGCTGTCGGCGTTCAGGGGCCAGCCGTGAATCAGGACGACGGGTTGGCCCTGCCCCCAGTCGTTCACCTGTAGACTGGTGCCGTCCCGGGTTTCGATCATCGGCATGGGATTTCCCTTCCATCATGGTCTGTCGGGTCTCAACCGGGTAGACGAAGACGAAGTTCCATTACGGGAAGCTGCCATGGACATCGCCGCAATCCTTGACGACATCGGCCGCGCCATGCGGGACAGCACCGACCGGGGGCATGTCGCGACCTACATCCCGGAACTCGCGCGCGTCGATCCGGCTCGATTCGGCATGGCTGTCGCCCTGTGCGACGGGCAGGTGTTCACGACCGGGGACGCGGCGGTGCCGTTCTCGATCCAGAGCATCAGCAAGGTCTTTACCCTCGCGCTGGCGCTGGGCCGGTGGGGCGATCAATTCTGGGCCCGCGTGGGACGTGAGCCGTCCGGTCAGGCGTTCAATTCGATCCTGCAACTGGAACACGAGCGCGGCATCCCGCGCAATCCATTCATCAATGCCGGGGCCATCGCCACGACGGACGCGGCGCTGTCGGGCCATGCGCCGCGCGAATTCCTGGGCGAGCTACTGCGGTTCATCCGTGCGGCGGCGGGCGACGAATCGATCCTGATCAACGACCGCGTCGCCGCGTCAGAGCAGGACACCGGCGATCTGAATCGGGCGCTGGCCTATTTCATGCAGGCCCACGGCAACATGGTGAACCCGGTCGAGCTGACCTTGGGTGCCTATTTTCACCAATGCGCGGTCGAGATGACTTGCGTGCAGCTTGCGCGCGCGGCCTTGTTCCTGACCGGGGCCGCGGGCGCGCCGCGCCTTGTGTCCGCAGCGCGACGGCGGCGGATCAATGCGATGATGATGCTGTGCGGGCACTACGACGCGTCGGGCGATTTCGCCTACCGCGTTGGATTGCCGGGGAAAAGCGGCGTTGGTGGCGGAATCATGGTGGTCGCACCCGGCAAGGCGGGCATCGCAGTCTGGTCGCCCGGGCTGAACGTGCAGGGCAATTCCAAGCTGGGCACGGAGGCGGTCGAGATGTTCGCGCGCGCCACGGGCTGGTCGGTCTTCGACTGACCGGCCTCGACAAAGCGGGCGGCGACAATCTGCCTACATTTTTCAGGAATGTTTACCAATGGTCCGGCCGCAGGCTAAGCCCTTGCCAGGGACAACAGGAAACAGGCGAGAGACAATGCGGACAATGCTGCGCGGAACGTGCGTCATGATGACATTCGTGGGCCTGTCGGCCTGCATGAACGTGACTGCACCACCGGAGGCGATGTCCTTTGTGGCCCGGGGACCGCAGGTCGATCTGACGATCCCGATGCATCCCAACGAGACACGCGAATTGCGCGCGTTGATCCAGAAGTATGCCGATCTTTACGACATTCCCGAAAGTCTGCTGCACCGTGTGATCATCCGCGAAAGCACCCACAATCCGGGTGCGCGCAATGGTCCCTATTACGGGCTGATGCAGATCCTGCCGCAAACCGCGCGCGGCATGGGGTTCAACGGCAGTGCCAGCGATCTGCTGGATGCTGAAACCAACCTGAAATACGCGGGCAAGTATCTGCGCGGTGCCTGGATGTTGTCCGACGGGTCAGAGGCCACGGCGGTCAAGTGGTACAGCCAAGGCTATTATTACGAGGCCAAGCGCCGCGGCATGCTGGTCGCAACCGGCCTGCGCAAGGCCTGATCCGCTGGCAGTCCGAACGGACGATGCAAGGCCCGCACTGCTGCGGGCCTTTGGCGTTGCTACTGGATGCGGGCCCAATTCTGGCTGGCGCAAAGCAGACCACCCGCGACGCAGCCCTGAAGGCGCAGCGCGTTGCCGCTGACCTGCATCTTGCCGACGTAGGTCTTGCCGTTCGACGGGCGATAGACCTGCCCCGCATAGGTGCCGTCCCCGTTCGGGGCCATGTTGATGACGATCTGACGGCCGATATTCTCGGACTGATAGGGCGTGCCGTCGGCCTTGTAGGTGTTGGTGATGGTGCCGCAGACGGCGGCGCCGCAGGGCGACACGGTGACATAGGCGAAGGCACCGTCGTCCACCTCGGTCTGCCAGACGCCGACGGCGGCGTCCTGCGCCGCAGCGGATGTGGCGAACGTGGCGGCCAGAATGGCTGCGATCAGGCGGTTCATGTGGGTCTCCTCCCCGTGAAAACTGATGGCACCTTGGGCGGACCGCGCGATTCCAATCAAGTCTGACGTTGGGTCGGTTGCCTTTTCACCCGGATCGCCGCAGAAGGCGGGCGACCAGCGCAGGAGTCCGCCATGATCCTTTACCCCGCCATCGACCTCAAGGACGGCCAGGCCGTGCGCCTGGTGCATGGAGAGATGGACCGCGCCACCGTCTTCAACGACGACCCGGCGGCGCAGGCGCAGGCCTTCGTCGATGCAGGATGCACATGGCTGCATCTGGTGGATCTGAACGGTGCCTTTGCCGGCACGCCGGTGAATGCTGCCCCGGTCGAGGCGATCCTGAAACAGTGCCGCGTGCCGGCGCAACTGGGTGGCGGCATCCGCGACATGGCGACGATCGAACGCTGGCTGACGCTGGGGCTGGCCCGCGTGATTCTGGGGACCGTGGCGGTCGAAAACCCGGACCTTGTGCGGCAGGCGGCGCTGGCGTTTCCGGGTCAGGTGGCCGTGGGCCTCGACGCGCGCAACGGCCGCGTTGCGACACGCGGCTGGGCCGAAGAGACGGAGATCATGGTCACGGACCTGGCCCGGTCGTTCGAGGATGCGGGGATCGCGGCGATCATCTACACCGACATCCTGCGCGACGGAGCGATGAAGGGGCCGAACGTCACAGCGACCGCGGACCTTGCGCGCGCGGTGGACATTCCCGTCATCGCGTCCGGCGGGGTGTCGTCGCTCGCGGACCTCGTGGCGCTGCGCGACACCGGAGTCATCAGCGGCGCGATTTCCGGCCGGGCACTCTATGATGGGGCACTGGACCTGCGCGCCGCACTGGCGACGCTGGCCTAGTTTACCGCCGCGTCGGTCAGCCGGTCAAGCGCTTGGGCGATCCGCGCAACGTAGTCCGCGTCGTCGGGCACATCGGTGTCATCGAAGAGGTCGCCGGTGTCCTCGTAGGCCACGATGGTCTGGCCGTCCTGCTCATAGATCAGCACCTTCAACAGCAGAGCCAGACCGGCGCGCGGATCAGCCTGCAACGCGGGCGTGCCAAGCGTCGGGTTGCCGAAGATCAACAGCTGCATCGGCATCAGCTCCATTCCGGCCTCGCTGGCACCGGCGGCATGATCGACCCGGGCAAAGACTGTGGCACCGGCTTCGGTCACGGCAGCCTCAAGCGCCGTCATGGCCTCGGCCACGGTGCGGTCGGTCGGCTTTGTGATCGTGTCGGCGAGGGCTGGCGTGGCGAGGGTCACGGCCAGAAGGGTTGCGCGGATCATGTCGGACTCCTCTCAGTTTCGGTCTCAACTGCCCTCACGGCGCAAGGTTCCCCTTCCCCTGCCCGGCCGTGCGCGGTATCACGCCGCCATGCTGAAAACCCGCATCATCCCCTGCCTCGACGTCGCCAACGGGCGGGTGGTCAAGGGTGTGAACTTCGTCGGCCTGCGCGACGCGGGCGACCCGGTGGACGCCGCCATCGCCTACAACGCAGCTGGGGCCGACGAACTCTGCTTTCTCGACATCATGGCGACCGAGGAAAATCGCGGCACGATGTTCGAGCTTGCCACCCGCACGGCCGAGGCGTGCTTCATGCCGTTGACCATCGGCGGCGGCGTGCGGACTCATCACGACGTGCGGGCCCTGCTGCTGGCGGGGGCCGACAAGGTCAGCTTCAACTCCGCCGCCGTCGCCAACCCCGACGTGGTGACAGAGTCCGCGCTGCGCTTTGGCAGCCAGTGCATCGTCGTCGCCATCGACGCCAAGACCGTGGCGCCCGGCCGATGGGAAATCTTCACCCACGGCGGCCGCCGCCCGACCGGCATCGACGCCGTGGATTTCGCACGCATGGTCGTGGAAAAAGGTGCCGGAGAGATCCTGCTGACCGCGATGGACAACGACGGCGTCAAGACCGGCTACAACATCCCTCTTACCCGTGCCGTGGCGGATGCGGTCGACGTGCCGGTGATCGCAAGTGGCGGAGCCGGCACTCTGGACCACCTCGTCGCGGGGGTGCGCGATGGCCACGCCAGCGCGGTCCTAGCCGCCTCGATTTTCCACTTCGGCACCTACACCATCCCGCAGGCCAAGGCGCACATGCAGGCCGCCGGCATCCCCATGAGGCTTTCATGACCCTCGACGACCTCGCCGCCACGATCCTGGCCCGCAAGGGCACCGACCCGGACGCCAGCTGGACGGCCAAGCTGCTGGCCAAGGGCCCTGCCAAATGCGCCGAGAAATTCGGCGAAGAGGCGGTCGAGACGATCATCGAAGCCGTGCGCGGTGACAGGGCCGCACTCACGTCAGAGGCTGCCGACACCCTCTACCACCTGCTCGTGATGCTGACCGCCTGCGATGTGCCACTCTCGGACGTGATGGACGAACTGGCACGGCGTCAAGGCACCTCCGGTCTCGCCGAACGGGCCGCCCGCCAACCCTAAGTCCGCCATTCTTCTGGTCGCAAATATCCCGGAGGTCTGGAGGCACCGCCTCCAGTCGGCCCATGAGGCCGATCTAGAGCTTCGACGAGATCACGCCAGTGTTGAACCCACCCATCCGCAACTCGCCGAACAAGCGCTGGTATTCGATCTTGGGGCAGCGGTCCTGCACCACCGTCACGCCCCGCGCCCGTGCGACAGCGGCCGCCGCATCATGCCTCACGCCCAGTTGCAGCCAGATCACGTCAAGCTGCGGCCAACGCGCCAGGGAATCGTCGACGATCCCCGGCACCGCTTCGGATTTGCGAAAGACATCGACCATGTCGACGTCGACCGGCACATCGGCCAGCGTGGCGTGCACCGTCTCGCCCAGCAGGACCTGACCTGCCAGTCCGGGATTCACCGGCACGATGCGGTAACCCTTGATCTGCAAGTAGCGCGCGACGAAATAGCTGGGCCGGACGGGATTGGCCGACACGCCGACGATGGCGACGGTCTTCACCCGCTTCAGAATGGCCTTGAGGTCCGCATCATCCATAGGTCGATACCGGGACAAAAAGACGCCCGGGTCAAGCCCGGGCGCACAGGTGTGGAACGAGGGACAGTTCAAAGAGGCAGATCGGTTCCGAAAATCTGCTCTGACACTTCAGGTGGGCATGATTCGCACCCAGACCAGACCCACGCGCGAAACCGTGAAGGCCGGGTGGGCGGGTGTCGCGGCACGCGCAGTCGCCCGAACGCGCCGTCAGACGCCCTTACTGGCGTAAAGTGCCACCGCCGCCGCATTCGACACGTTCAGCGATCCAAAGCCCCCCGCCGCCCCGATCCGCACCAGCGCGTCGCAGGTTTCCATGCTCTTTTCGCGCAGGCCCGGCCCCTCGGCCCCCATGACCAGCGCCACGGGCCGGTCGAACCGCCCCGCAAGCACCTCCGGAATGGTCTGCGTGGCCGCGCCGTCCAGTCCCAGGACGATATATCCCATGCTCTGCAACTGCGTCATCGCATCGGCCAGGTTGCGCACCCGAAGATAGGGCTGCCGTTCCAGCGCGCCCGATGCGGTCTTGGCCAGCGCCCCGGTCTCGGGGGCCGCATGGCGCTGCACGGCGACGACGGCGCGGGCGCCGAATACCTCGGCCGACCGCAGGATCGCGCCGACGTTGTGCGGATCGGTCACGCGGTCCAACAGCACGATGCGCGGCGGCTGTGACCCGTCGCCCAGTGCGATGTCCTCCAGACTGCCCCAATCCAGCGGCTTGACCTCCAGTGCGGCCCCCTGATGAACCGACCCCGGATCGATCGGGGCTGCGAACTTGCGCGGATCGCTGATCTCGGGCTCTACCCCGGCCTGCCCCACGACGTCGGTCAGCTTGTCCAGCGCGTTGCGCGTCACCACCAGCCGCAGCTTGACCCGGGCGGGATTCATCAACGCATCGCGGACGGCATGCAGGCCGAACAGCCAGATCGTCTCCGACGCGGCCATGCGCTTGGCCTGTTCCTTCTCGATCACCCACTTCGGCTTCTGCATGGCTTGTCCCCTGTCTGATTGACCCCGGTTACAGCGTTTCGGACACCATGTGAAGCAAGCGCCGATCCGTGGCTTTTTGAGGTTGACGCCCCTCTGGGCCACGGCTATTTCCCCGCTCAGTGGGCGACAGGCCGCAAGGTGTGGCAGGAGACTGTAACTCTCTCGCGGAGACGCACGCCTGGTTCGATTCCAGGGTCGCCCACCACTTCCCGCACCTTCGCAGATCGACCCTGCGGCGCAGAACTTGAAAACTCCGGCCTATTCCGCCGGGGTCTCCTGCGGCTTGTTCACCTTCAACCCCCGCAGCAGCAATCGCGTGACCCGGTGGCGACCGCCTTCGATCACCGAAAAGAGCGAGGGGATGAAGATCAGCGACAGCAGCGTCGACAGCAGCAGCCCGCCGATCACCGCGACCGCCATGGGAGAGCGGAATTCACCCCCCGCCCCGAAGGCGAGCGCCGACGGCAGCATCCCGGCGGCCATCGCGATGGTGGTCATCACGATGGGCCGTGCGCGCTTGTGACCGGCGTCCAGCATGCCTTCGGTGCGGCTGGCCCCGTTCTTCATCGCGGTGATCGCGAATTCGACCAGCATGATCGCGTTTTTCGTCACGATCCCCATCAGCATCAGGAAACCGATCACGACGGACAGGCCGATGGCCGAGCCGGTCAGATACAGCGCCAGGATGGCGCCGCCGATGGCGAGCGGCAGCGACATCAGGATCGTGAACGGCGTCACGAAGCTGCCGAACAGCAGCACCAGCACGACATAGACCAGCATGATGCCAGCCCCCATCGCAGTCCCGAAAGAAGCAAAGACCTCGCCCTGCACTTCGGCGTCGCCGGTCGGCTGGACGCGGACGCCTTCGGGCAGGTCGGCACCGGCGGCGGGCAGCGCAAAGATCGCGCCCGTCGCCTGCCCTAGTACCGCGCCATCGGCGAGGTCGGCCTGCAGGGTGATCCGCGTCTCTCGGTCGTAACGCTCGATCGATGACGGGCCGTTCGCCAGCGTCACGTCAGCCACCACGGACAGCGGGACCGGCGTTCCGGTAGCGGTCGGGATGCGCTGGTTGGTCAGCAGTTCAAGGTTGCGGCGGCTGTCCTCTGCTATGCGCACGACGATCGGGATCTGGCGGCCGTCGGCGCTGTATTTCGCAAGACTCGCATCCGTGTCGCCAATGGTCATCACGCGGATCGTGGACGCAAGGTCAGAGGCGGTTATGCCAAGCTCTGCCGCGATCTGCGGGCGCGGTGTGATCCGCAGTTCCGGCCGCTCGAGGCTGGCCGCATTGGTGATGTTCTTGATCGTGGTCAGCCCTGACATCTCTGTGGCGAGGTCCTGTGCGGCCAGCGTCACCGTTTCCAGATCGTCGCCCAGCACGGCGACGTTCACCGCCCGCTCTCCGTTGGCCGCCAGCATGTTGATGCGGGCATCGGGCAGGTTGGACAGGGTCGCGACCAGTTCGTCCTCGATCTCGAACTGGCTGCGCTCGCGGCTGCCCTTGGTGCCCAGCGTGACGGTGACGTTCGCCTTTGCGACATTGCCGCCGGTGCCACCCTGCACCAGCACGTTCTGCACCTCTGCAATGCCTTGCGCGCGCGCCGCAATCTCGTTCGTGAGGGCGCGGGTTTCGTCCAGCGTGGCCCCTGGAGGAAGCTCGACGCTGACCCGCAGGCGGCCTTCGTCGGCCTCGGGGATGAATTCCGATGGCAGCAGCGTGGCGGAATAGATCGAGCCCGCGAAGATGCCAAGGCCCACGATCATGGTGATCAGGCGGTGGTGCAACGTCCAGGTCAGCAGCCGCATGTAGCCGCGCATGACGAATCCGTCCTTCTCCTCTTCGTGGATCAGGTTGTCGCGCAGCATGTATGCGGCCATCATCGGCGTGATGAGGCGGGCCACCAGTAGCGAGAACAGGACCGCGACGGCGACGGTCAGGCCGAACTGCTTGAAATACTGCCCCGCGATCCCGGCCATGAAGCTGACGGGAGCAAAGACCGCGACGATGGTGAAGCTGATCGCCACGACGGTCATGCCGATCTCGCTCGCCGCTTCCTCGGTCGCCTCGTAGGCGGGTTTGCCCATGTTGATGTGGCGGACGATGTTCTCGATCTCGACGATGGCGTCGTCCACGAGGATGCCGGTCACGAGGGTGATGCCCAGCAGCGATACGGTGTTGAGGGAAAAACCCAGCATCTGCATCACGAAGAAGGTGGGGATAATCGACAGCGGCAGGGCGACGGCGGTGATCAGCGTGGCGCGCCAGTTCTTGAGGAACAGGAACACGACGATGATGGCGAGTGCGGCACCTTCGTACAGCGTCTCCATCGCGGAGTGGTAGTTGCCTTCGGTATAATCGGTGGCGTCGTCGATCAGCGTGATCGCGACCTCCGGATAGGCGGCGCGCACCTCCTTCAGCCTTTCGCGGACGCGTTCGGCGACCGACAGGTCGGACGCGCCGGTGGCCCGGAACACGCCGAAGGCGACGACAGGCTGACCGTCGAGCGTGGCAAAGCTGCGCGCCTCCGACGGGCCGTCGATGACCTCTCCCACGTCGCCAAGGCGGATGGTGCGACCGTCTGCCAAGGCCAGCGGCGTGGCGGCAAGCTGTTCGATGGTATCCGCGCCACCCAGGGCGCGGATCGAGAATTCCTGACCGCCGATGTCGCCCCGCCCGGCACCCTCGTTCTTGTTGGTAACCGACAGTTGCCGGCTGATGGAGGCGGCGGAAATGCCGAAGGCCAACAAGCGCTGGGGGTCGAGTTCGACCTTGATTTCGCGGTCGGCCCCGCCGAGCCGTTCGATCTTGCCCAGCTCATCGACGCCTTGCAGTTCGCGATTCAGGACTTCGTCCACGAAGTAGGACAGATCCTCTATGCTGCGGGTCGGGTCCGCGACGGCATAAGTCATGATCGCCTGCCCGGTCACGTCCAGACGCTGCACCAGCGGTTCGCTGATGCTGTCGGGCAAGGTTGCCCGCGCCCGCGTCACGGCGTCCTTCACGTCGTTCAGCGCACGGTCGCTGTCGGTCGACAGCTCGAATTCCACCGTGGTCTGGCTGCTGCTGTCGGTCGCGACCGACGTGATGTGCTTGACCCCGGTGATGGCCGAGATCGAATCCTCGATCGGTTTGGTGACCTGCGTGATCAATTCGGACGGCGCGGCACCGGGCTGACCCACGCTGACCGTGATGATCGGGACGTCGATGTTGGGAAACTGCGTGACCGGCAGGCCGCGAAACGCCGCGAGGCCGACGATGACCAGCACGAGGAAGGCGGCGATGGGCGGAACCGGATTGCGGATCGCCCAGGTGGACATGTTCATTCGCTGGCCTCCACGGCGGCGGTGTCTGTCGAGGTCAGCGTCCCGGCGGCCGGTGTTGCGGTCGTGGGGGGCGGCACCGGCGTCACCTTGTCGCCTGTGCGAAAGAAGGCCCCGGCCCGCAGCAGCACATCGTCGCCTTCGGCCAGGCCAGAGGTGATTTCGCGCAGCCCGTCGGACACCACGCCAAGGGCCACGATGGTCTGTTCCACGGTGCCGTCCACGACCTTCTGCACGACGCTGTCGCCCCCCGTCGTGGTGACGGCGGACACCGGCACGGTCAGGGCCATGCGCTGGGCGGTCTGGATATCGGCGCTGGCAAAGATGCCGACGCGCAGGCCGCTTTGATCGTCGATGCTGACGCGCACGGTACCAAGACGGCTGACCGGATCGACCTGCGGGCTGATGCGGCGCACGATGCCGTTGCGCGGCGGCAGGCCCGCGACGCGGATGCTGACCGGGTCGCCTGCGCCGACCTTCACGAGGTCGGTCTCGACGATCTCGAACTCTACCTCGATCACGCCGTCACGGATCATGTCGAACATCGCCGTCCCGGTGGCGGACAGATCCCCCAGCCGCGCCGTGCGGTCGGCAATGATGCCGTCCACAGGGGCGGTGACGGTGGCCCACGACAGGTTCAGGGCGGCAATGTCGCGCGAGGCCTGCGCCTGTGCCTGCTGTGCATTCGCCGCGGCAATGGCGGCCTGCGCCGTCTTGACGGCAGCATTGGCCCCGTCGGCGGTGGCCTGCGCCTGATCAAGGGCGGATTGCGACACCGCGCCGTCCTGACTCAGCTTCACGTTGCGGTCCAGCGCGGTATTGGCCTGCCGCGCATTGGCGTCGGCGGATGCAAGCTGCCCTTCGGCCTGGGCGATGGTGGCACCTGCGGCGGCAAAGTTCGCATCGCCTTGCTGCAACTGGGCGGTCAGCGTCTGGTCGTTCAGCCGCGCGAGGATGTCGCCCTTGGCGACCGCATCGCCGATGTCGGCCGACAGCTCCACGATCTCGGCACCGGAGACGCGGGCGGAGACGACCACATCCTCGCGCGCGAGCAGGCCGCCCGAGGCGCTGACGATCTGTGTCACCTGCGTCATCGTGGCGGGAACGACGGTGACCGTGGGGGCCGCAACGGCGGCGGACTGGTCCGCTTCCTGCGCCAGCAAGGGTTGGCCCGTCGTGGCCAAGGCCAGCGCGCAGGCGACCGCGATGCGCAACGTGGCGCGCGGCCTGTGAAGGGCGTCGGTGTTCATCGGGTCTGCCTTTGTGCGCTGCGGTGCGTGATGCGGCGGGACAATGACTCGCCGACAGTCCCGACCATCCGTCGTTTTCCGGGATTCAGGAAATCATCTGGTCCCATCCACAGCAAAACGCAAGTGCGCCGTACCGCGCAGGACCGCACAGGTAACCCGCCGTTGCGCGTTTGCCTAAGGGTTGTGCGCCGGCAGCCGCAACGCCAGGATCAGACCGGGGTCATTGTCCGACAGGGACAGCGTTGCGCCGTGCAGGTCAGCGATCACCGCGACAAGGCTGAGGCCAAGACCGCTACCCGGCGTCGTGCGGCTGCGTTCGAGACGATAAAGCCGGCGGAGCACCTTGTCGCGTTCGTCCGGCGGGATGCCGGGGCCGCGGTCCGCGACGGATAGGATCACCGCATCGCCCTCGCGCCGCAGGCCGAGGGTGATCGCGGTGCCGGGCGGCGTGTGGCGCAGGGCGTTCTCGATCAGGTTGGCCAGGATCTGGCCGAGCAGGTCCCGGTCGCCGGTCACCGTGGCATCCGGTGTCGCGATGTCGAGCGTCAGGGCGCGCTGATCCTCGGCTGCGGCAGGATCGTAAAGTTCCGCGAAGGTCTGCACCAGCGGCACGAGGTCGACGGCGGCAAAGCGCGACCGGGGCGTTCCCGCCTCAATCTGCGCGATCTGAAGGAGGGCGTGGAAGACGGACACGACGCCGGCGACCTCGGTCTGGGCCTGATCCACCAAGGCGGCGGCATCGTCCTGCAACGGCAGCGCGGACAGCGCGTCAAGGTGGACAGAGATGCGCTGGATCGGGGTCTTGAGGTCGTGAGCGACATCCGAAGAGACCTGCCGCAAGGTGTCGACGCTCGCCTCCTGAGCGGCCGCCATGCGGTCGATGCGGGCGGCGATCCGGTGGAAGTCGTCGGACCAGCGGTCGGTCGGACGCACACGGGCGCTCAGGTTGCCCGAGGTCAGTTGATCCAGCGTCCGCCCCAGCGCGCTCACCTGCCGGGCAGAGCGGCGCGCCAGCACCAAGGCGGCACCCAGTGCGATTGCGAGCGTCGGCAGAAGCGAAAGCAGGACGATGTTGCGGAACACCGTCCAGAGCTGGTCGATCTCGGCCCGACTGCGCGCGACGGTCAGTTGTCCGCCATGCAGCCGCGTTGTCAAAGCCAGATACTGACCGTCAATGCGGGTGTCGCTGTCGTCAAGCGTGGTCAGGAAGTAGCCGTCCTGATCCTGTGCCAGCACGCCGTTGCCGAACCGCCGCCCCTGTGCGGTCACGTAGGACAGCACGATGCGGTTGGGGTCGCTGACCTGCGCCTCTGCCGCGACCAGTGCGGCCAGGGCTGCGGCCGTGGGGGCCGCGCGAAAGCCCGCCACGTCCTGCGTCAGGTCGCGGCGCATGGTGGCGTCCAGCGAGGACCGGCTGGCGGCATAGCTGGCGGCAAGGCTGGCGATCGAGGCGAAGGCGAAAAGCGCGACAAGCCCCAGCGCCAGTCGCACCGGACTGGCACGCAGCAGGGTCAGCAGGCGTGTCACGCCTCGATCCGGTAGCCCGCGCCGCGCACGGTCTTGATGAGGTCTGCGTCGAAGGGCTTGTCCACCTTGGCCCGCAGGCGACTGATGTGGGTTTCCACCACGTTCGTCTGCGGATCGAAGGAGATGCCCCAGATGTTCTCCAGCAGCATCGTCCGGGTCTGGATGCGTCCCTTGCGGCGCAGCAGATGTTCGAGGATGGCGAATTCGCGCGGCAGAAGGTCGATCCGCTGCCCCGCACGCATCACATCGCGGGTCACGAGGTCCATCGTCAGATCGCCCGCCGTCAGAACGGTCTCTTGCGCCAACGCGCGCGGGCGGCGACCCAGGGCGTTGATCCGGGCCGAAAGCTCGCCGAAGGCAAAGGGTTTCACGAGGTAGTCGTCCGCCCCGGCGTTCAGGCCCGCGATGCGGTCGTCGACCGATCCCATCGCCGTCAGGAACAGCACCGGCGTCCGGTTGCCCGCGCCACGCAGGGATTTCACCAGCGTCAGCCCGTCGATTTCGGGCAGCATCCAGTCCACGATCAACACGTCATGGTCCGCGCCGGTCGCCTGCACCAGCCCGTCGCGGCCGTTGTCGACCAGATCGACCGTATGGCCTTCTTCGCGCAGACCGCGGGTGATGTATTGGCCGGTGGTCTTGTCATCTTCGACGACGAGAATCTTCATGTCATTTCCATGCGGCATGTCAGGCTTTCCGACAGATGGGACCTCGCGGCCCGCTTGGCAAGAAAAAGACCCCGTCCCCACAGGGACGAGGCCAGCCCGGCTGGTGCATCGCAGCAGGGCGTAGGGCCACGGTCCGGCGCATCGCGGACCGCAGCTGTGGCGGGATCAGGCGGCCTGTTTCGCGAGGTCGCCCACGGTGACGTCGATCGTCACCTCTTCACCCTTGCGCCAGACCGTCGCAGTGGTCGTGGTGCCCGGGGTCACGTCGGCGACGGCGCGGGTCAGGTCGCCCACGTCCGCAATCTCCTTGTCGGCAAAGGTCAGGATGATGTCGCCATCCGCGAGCCCTGCCTCGGCCGCCGGGCTGTCGTCCGAGACCTTCTCGATCACGGCACCTTTCGGGTCATCGTAGCCCAGCACGGTCGCGATCTCCTCGCTCATCGGGGCGATCTGGACGCCCAGCCAGCCGCGCGCGATGGTGCCATCGTCGCGCAGGTCGGCCACGATGTCCTGCACGAGGTCGGAGGGCACAGCAAAGCCGATGCCGACGGACCCGCCACCGGGCGAAAAGATCATCGTATTGACGCCGATGACCTCGCCATCCGCGTTGAACAGCGGCCCGCCGGAGTTGCCGCGGTTGATCGCGGCGTCGGTCTGGATGAAGTCGTCATAGGGACCCGACCGGATGTCGCGCGACACGGCCGACACGATGCCCGAAGTCACGGTCCCGCCAAGGCCGAAGGGGTTGCCGATGGCCAAGGCCTCGTCCCCCGCACGCACGGCGGTGCTGTCGCCCCAGGGCACGATCGGCAGATCGGCGTCGGCGTCGATCTTGATCAGCGCGATATCGGTCAGCGGGTCCACACCGATCACCTCGGCGTCATACTCGGTCTCGTCGGCCAGCTTGACCGTCACCGTCTCGGCCCCATCGACGACGTGGTTGTTGGTCACGATATAGCCGTCGGCCGAAATGATGAAGCCGGACCCGAGGCCCTGCATCGGGCGCGATTCGGGCTGGTCCTGGAACATCGGGCCGAAGCGGCGCTCCAGTTCCTCGCGCGGAAAGCCGGGCGGAAGGGCGTCGGCCAGCGATTGCGCGTCCTGTGCCTTGCCCGTCACTTCGATGAAGACGACGGCGGGGGACAGGGTTTCGACCAGATCGCCGTATCCGCCTGCCGGCACGGCAAGGGCTGTGGTGGGGGCGATGGTCATGGCGGTGGAACCGGCCAGTGCGGCGGCGACGGTCAGGGCGGTCGCTGTGCGGCGAAGCGGGGTCATCATTGGGAAATCCTCAGGGTTGGTGACGTGATGCAGCCTAGATGCACCCTCGCCCTGACGATGGCCTGACGCCCGTTATACAGATTTGTGAGGATCGCCCATCGCGGTGATGGTAGCCACCAGATCGTTTGCGGCGACCAGCGCCCGCCCCGTCGCCTGCGCCATCAGCGGCAGGACCATCCATTCCAGCGCCCATGCGGTGCCAGAGCGTTCCTGTTCGTGCACCATCGCCTGCTGCATCAGCCCCGCCTGCCCCGCGTTAAACCGCGCCAGCGTGACAAGCAGTTCGGCGAGAATCGGGTTCTGCTTGTGCGCCATCGCCGAGGACGCGCCACCGCCTGCCAGCGTGATCTCTGCGATTCCCTGCTGTGCCATGAGGGCTGCATCCTGCCCCATCTTGCCGAGGCTGCCGGTGATGAGGGCGAGCAGGCTTGCGTAGCCGACGACGCCGCTGCGGTCGGTGTGCCAGGGCTGCGGCGCTGTCGTCAGACCAAGGGCCTTGGCCATTTGGGCCGCCACACCGCCGAAATCGGTGCTCCCGGTGGGACCGGCAAGCGAAAGACGTTCGGTCTGCGCGCGGGCCAGCGTCAGGCGGGCGCGGTGGTCGACCAGCGGCGCGCGCCAGATGCGGATGCGGTCGGCTGCGGTCACGGGCAGCGCGGCTTGCATCCGGGTGCGCGCCATCAGAGGGTTTTCGCCGTGCCGGTCCGAGAGGTCGGACAGCGCCTGAACAAGCGTCGCAAGGCGCGCGTCAACGAGATCGGAGGTGCTTTGCAGCGTCAGGGCCAGGGCCGTGTCCAGCACATCCTGCGACGTCGCCCCGGCGTGGATCGCCCGAGCGGCATCGCCTGCGCCCGCTTTCAGTTGCCGGATCAGCGCAGGCACCGGCAGGCCGTCGCGGGCAGACCCGGCCGACAGGTCATCGCGATCGGGCGAGAAGGCTGCGATATGGTCGGCAGCCTGTGCTGCAAGGGTGGCGTCAAAGCGGCCCGCCTGCCCCATGGCACGGCTGAACGCCGCCTCGAATGCCAGTAAGTGGGCGGTCTGGGCGTCGGCATCCCACAGCGCAGCCATTTCGACGTCCGCGAACAGGCCGTCGTAAAGTGCGTTGGCAAAGGTCATTCGGCGGCCATTTCGGCCAGGGTGTCCTTGGCCAGCTTGATCGCGTGGTTCGCTTTTGGCACGCCGGCGTAGATCGCGACGTGCATGAAGGCTTGCAGGATGTCGGACGGTGTCGCCCCGGTGCGGGCCGTGGCGCGGACATGCATCGGGATCTCGGCAAAATTGCCGGTGGCCGCCAGAAGCGCCAGCGTCAGCATGGACCGTTCGCGCTGCGTGATCGCGTCCGACGACCAGACGGTGCCCCAGGCCCCTTCGGTGATCATGTCCTGGAACGGCTGGTCGAAATCGGTCTTGGCCGCCTCGGCCCGGTCGACGTGGGCGTCGCCCAGGACGGCGCGGCGGGTTTTCATGCCGGTGGTTTGGCGGTCGGTCATTTTGGGCGTCTCCGAATGGGCGGTCTGTCGATTGGCTGCCGCAATTTGAGTTTATTTGGCCAGATGAACAAGGGGCGCGGTGATCTAGGCCGCCCCCGGGATCGCGACACGGCGGGCAGAGTCCTGAAAATGGTGCATCGACATCGGCCAGACGGTGCCCGGCCAGCGCACCTCCATCTCGCGCAGGCGGGGGCGGTAGACGGCGGTGTAAAGCGTGCCGAACCCCTGTGCAAAGGCAGTGGAATAGAGCGGCGGTTTCAGGAAGGCGTCGATGAAGACGTCCTGCGGGTCGCGGTGCAGGGTCAGCCTCTGCAAGAGGTAGCGTTCGCGTTCCACGGTCGCGGTGAACCGGGCGTGACTGACCCACTCCACCTGTTCCTGATGGTTGGTGGCGACCGCATTGTGGGTGATCAACGTCGTGCGGTCCGGCCCCATCATGGCGGTCAGGTAGTCGCGGTTTTCGTCCAGCACGGTGACGTTGTAGGACATGTGCGTGGGGATGCGGGACAGCACCGCACCAGCCTGCGCGGCGGTGGTGCAGGTCTGCAGGATGTAGCGCAGGATCAGCGGCACGCCGAAGCCGCGACCGACCACGCGCCGCCCGCCGAAGGTCAGCGAAACGGCAAGCCCCGCGTCGTTCACCCCGTCCACCAGCCCCCACAATCCGTCGCTGACCCCCATCACGCGCCGCCCCTGCCAGTTGGTGTTCAGGATCAGGCTGTCGAAGGCCGCCGGATTGTAGTCATAGTTGCGCACCATGACCGGCTCTGGTCCCGGCCAGATCGCCTGCGAACATCCGGCCAGGTAGGGCGGCGGGTTGTAGAACGACAGGAAGCGGGCCGCGTGGTCGCCGCCTCCGGCCAGTTCGCAAAGCATTTCATATAGCGGCACCAGTTCCGGCATATGCGTGGTCAACGCCCGGTGACAGTCCATGTAGGTCGGGCGCGCGATCTCTCCGTCCTTCAGCCACCAGGCGCGGTAGGCCGGCCAGTATTCGGCAAAGAGCCCGGCCCAGCGGGGGCCGGGCTGATCCTCTGCAAGCGCGCGCCAGAGCATCTACATGATCTTGAAGGCGGGATCGGCCAGCGCCGGTCCGGCGGATGCGGCGGGCAGCGGTTTGCCCGCGACCGATTGCTTGATGCCGTGAATCCACTTTGCCGCGCGGTCGTTGAGCTGGAACGATTTTGTCATCGATCGGCCGCGGGTGACGAGGATGCCGATATCGGCCCCTTCATAGCGGTAGTCGCCCGGTTGCAGGATGCGCAGAAAGAATGCCTCGTTTTCCGATTCCACCGCCCGGCGGTGATAGTCGAAGCGGTCGAAGACGACGCGGCCATCCTCGAGCATCTTGTAGATGCCGGTTTCAGGTGCCTCGGTGCAGATGTCGACCGTGTCGGCAGTGTGCTTGATGACCATCTGCGACCACGAATCGATCATGTCCGGGTTGGCCCAGCGGGCGTTCAGTTCGTCCACGTCCAGCTTGAATTTCTTGCGGCTGAATTCCAAGAGGTGGAACAGGAACAGGGGCGCGTCGGCGTGGGCAAAAGCCGCGTGGTTCGTCATCGACGAACAGCCGGTGATCCGGGGGTTCAGTTCGCCCAGCCACAGGTCGCCGGTCTTCTTGTCGATCAGGAAATCCAGCTCGAAATAGCCGCGATAGCCTTCCTTGCGCAGTTGTTCGCCGAATTTAAAGGTCATGTCGCGGGCCTGCTGGCGCACCTTGGGCGGAAAGGCGGTCGCAAGAATCTCGTTGCCGCACCAGCCGCCGCGATAAGGCGTCAGGTCCTTGAAGCCCACGAGTTCGGTCATCAGCGGGCCGACGATGGTGCCTTGGGACGTGGCACACGCCTCGATCGCGGAGCCGCGGCAGTCGATCCGCTTCATGATCTTGATCTCGCCTTCGCCGACGATCTCGTGCTCGTGGCGACGGAAATCCTCTTCGGACTTGATGAAGAATGTGGTGTGGCCACTGTCGCCATAGGCCGATTGCAGGACCAGATCGTGGCCGATGCCGGCCTTTTCGCAGGTGGCGCGCAGATTGTCGTAGGATTTGACCTCGGCCAGCGTGTTCGGCACCGATGGCACACCCGCCTTGTTGCCGATGCGCACGGTCTCGATCTTGTTGTCGAGCGCCTGCCGCAGCCTGGCCTTGGGAAACCAGACGTCGGCACCAAGTTCGCGGCTCAACCGCTCTGTTTCCTCGTCGAACATCAGAAAGACGAATTTCGGCTTGCCGCCCCGGCGCTTGATGTAATCGATGACTTCCTTGTGCTGAAGGAGGTAATTGTTGATGTCCTCGATGCTCTGGAACTCCGCGTGGGGCTGTTCCGATGGGCAGAAGACGTTGGGATGCTTGCCGCTGTAGCAGTCGATGTAGCAGATGTACTTGAAATTCTTGACCCATTCGTCGAGGCCGAGCAGATTGAAATTCGTCGCAGAGATGAAATAGACCGGCTCTTCGTTGCGGTGGAAGAACCGGCGGATTTCGGAGATGTTCTTGAGAACTGTTGTGGTCATGGAACGTCCTTTGATTATTCTGCGGCGGTTTTCTTGTCGGAAGTGACCTTCTTGATCTGTTTGGAGGCTGTCTGCGGCATGTGCGCGGCCAGCGCCTCTGGGGTAAAGATGCGCAGGCCCAGATCGGCGCGGTAGCCATGAATCTCATTCACGTCGAGGGCGCGCATGAAGGCGAGGATTTCGCTTGAGATCACCTGCCCCGGCACGAGGATCGGGAAACCGGGCGGATAGGGAATGATGAAGCTGGCCGAGACGACTTCACGGCCTTCTGCCAGCGCGTGCCGCAGCGTGCCGTCCAGGTCCATGTAATCGCAGTTATTCTCGTCGTAGGCCATGTAATAGGCCGCGCGGATGTCGCCTTCGGACGTCACATCATCGGCGCGAAAGGCATCGTGGAAGCGGCTGAAGTCGGGCAATGGCGGATAGTTCAGCGTCAGGTTCGCAACGCGACGCTCGAACCCCAACTTCTCCATCTTGGACGCATCGTCCAACAGGTCGTCGAGGGAGCGTGCGATTTCCACCAGCACCTCGATCAGATAGGCGACCGATGACCGGGTCGTGCCGATATTCGTCATGAACAATACGGAGTTGCGCGACGTCTTGTTGATCTGGATGCCGTAGCGGTCCATCAGGATCTTGGTCTTGAAGGTGTCGCCGTCCCAGCCGGTGCCACCGACGGCCAGCGTCACGCGGGTCGCGTCCAGGACGAATTCGTCATCCTCCCAGGCCTCCAGCATGTCGATCCAGCCACGGTCGGGGTCGTAATAGCTCTCGGTCCCGGACTCGCGGTATTCGCTGGGAATCATTTCGCGGAGCGACAGGACCTTGAAGTATTTCGCCAGCAGCGGATGGGTCGAGATCGCGCGCCGCATCGACATCGCGGCCTCCAGCTGACGCTGGACGAATTCGAAGCCTTCCAGCTCCACCTGTCGGCGGCCGACATCCAGAGACGCGATGATCTGGTAATTGGGCGAGGTCGACGTATGCGTCATGTAGGCTTCGTGAAAGGCCTGTTCGACCTCTCCCTTGAAGTCCTGATCGTTGACGTGGATCATCGACCCCTGCCGCAGCGCGGTCAGGGTCTTGTGGGTCGACTGGGTGGCATAGACGCGGATGCGGGCCGTCGGCGGGGCGATCAGGCGCGTCTTCAGCAGGGTTTCGGTGTCCGCACCCTTCAGCATCTCCTGTTGCGCCTCATAGGCCTGCGCGTGCTGGTCAGTCTTGAACCGGGCGCGCATCTTGTTGGCGGTGCGCATCGCGGTGCGCTTGCGGTAGGTCGGGTTGAACCGGGCAAAGGCGAACCACGCCTCGTCCCAGAGGAAGATCAGGTCCGGCTTGATCGCCAGACATTCCTCCATCACGCGGTCGACGTTGTAGACGATGCCGTCGAAGGTGCAATTCGTCAGCAGCAGCATCCGCACGCGATCGAGCTTGCCGGCCGCCTTCAGGTCCAGCAACTGCTTCTTGATTTCGCGGAGCGGCACGGCACCATACATCGAGTATTCATTCAGCGGATAGCTGTCGAGGTAGCAGACCTGCGCGCCCGCCAGCACCATGCCGTAATGGTGCGACTTGTGGCAGTCGCGGTCGACCAGCACGATATCCAAGGGTCGCACAAGAGCTTGCACGACGATCTTGTTGCAGGTCGAGGTGCCGTTGGTGGCAAAGAAGGTCTGCTTGGACCCGAAAGCGCGGGATGCCAGCTCCTGCGCCTCCTTGATCGGACCGCTGGGTTCCAGCAGGCTGTCCAGCCCGCCAGAGGTGGCAGAGGTTTCGGCGAGAAAGATATTGGGGCCGTAGAAGGCCCCCATGTCCTGAATCCAGTGCGACCGTGTGATCGACTTGCCTCGCGAAATCGGCATGGCGTGGAACACGCCAGTGGGCTGCTTGGAATAGTTCACCAGCGCCGTGAAGAACGGCGACTTGTAGCGCGCCTGCACGCCCCGCAGGATATTCAGGTGCAACTCCATGAAGTCTTCCTGATTGTAGAAGACGCGGCGGCAGACACCAAGTTCGGTCCCGGCGATATCCTCGACCGACCGTTCGGTGACAAGGTAGGCGTCCAGTTCCGGGCGCACGTCGTCGATCAGGCGGCACAGTGCCGGGCCGAAGTCCTTGGATTCGAGGTCGTTCAGCTTGTCGGTGCCGGCAATCCCTTCAAGGAACCGCGACAGGATCGGATGATCGGACCGGGACCGCAGGGTGACGCCGGGACGCACGACGATGGCCTGAATGTTGTGATTGAACAACACCGCGATCAGGGCATCCTCGACCGATGGCACCACGACGGCCTCGTAGATGAAGGGGTCCTCGGGCCTGCGCATGGCGTGAACGTTGGATTTCAGCCAGTGTTCCTGTGCCGCCGACACCTCGTCCACGATCAGCACCTCGAAATAAGGCTTTGTCATGGCACGGACTTCGGGCGACAGAAGCGCTTCGTCGTCATGCTCCTCGCGGTCGTCGCTGTCGTGGTCCAGCAGGATGTGGCGGCGTCGGTAAGCCCCTGTCGTCAGGGCGCGGGCGACGCGGTGCACGCTGTAGGACAGCTCGGTAAAGCTGTTGTGTTCGAACTGGCGGCGCATGTGGTCGAAGACGGACAGGCCGGGAAAAGCCCAGTAGGCCTCGATCTCGGCCAAACCGTCGAACAGATCCGACGCCTGGCTGCGCAGGGTCGGGCTGATCCTTGCGGGGGCCTCGCGCGACAACTGCGCGGTGACCTCTCGCAACTCGCTCCAGCGGTCGGCACGCAGCTGGGTGGCAGAGTAGTAGTCGGTCACGGAATGCATGGCGGTCGGTCCTCGTCTTTGTAGAGCGGGACGCCGGCGGGTCGCGACCTCAAAGGCCGCAACCACAGGTGGCGCGTCAGCTTCCGCCAGTGTGAGGGACGGGTGCCGCCCCTGCAACACCTAGGGCCGGGGTTTTGTATTCAACCTGAATTTCCGCCTCGGCGGGCACTTCGACATGCAGACCAGCCCGTGTGCCCTGCGTCGGAATTTCAAGTGGCCCCAAGGTATTGAGGAACGAATCCACGCCGCTTGCACGGTCATAGACGCTGAAATCGACGTCGCGGTCGCGGAAGGATTTCAGAACCTGACCCAGTCCTTTCATCCCCGTCTCGCGCTGGCGACGCACCATGTCGAGGTCGACCTCGATGGGGAACATGTCCTCCTGCCCGCCAGACTGGTGCAGTACCATCGAGGTCGGATCGACGACGCAGGACTTGCCGATGCCCCCCGCGCCAAGCCCGTTCACATCGATGACGTAACACTGGAACTGCGCGGCGGTCGCCCGTGCGATGGCAAGCTCCGCGTCGCGATCGGTGGTGCCGGTCAGGACCGGATGCAACAGCACCTCGACCCCCTGCGCCGTCAGCTGACGCGTGGTCTCGGGGAACCAGATGTCATAGCAGATCGACAGGCCGAAGCGGCCGACGTCCGGCACGTCGAAGACGCAGAATTCCGTGCCGGCGGCGATCCCCGCCTCGTAGGGCCGGAACGGGAACATTTTGGCATAGCGCTTCACGATGTTGCCGTCCGGATCGATCACGACAGCGGTGTTCAGGATGCGACCGTCGGGCGCGCGCAGAAACATCGATCCGGGAATCAGCCAGACGCGATGCTTGCGCGCCGCGTCGCAGAACCGGTCCAGCGTCTCGTTCTGCGGCTCCAACGTGAATTTGTCCAGCGGACCGAATGGGGCGAGTTCCGAAAACAGGACCATCTGCGTCCAGGGAAAACGCATCATCAGCACGTCGAGGCGTTGAAGCATCCCATCGACGTTGGGTTGCAGGGCATTGACGTACATCTGGACGCCGGCGATCGCGAAGGGGGTCATCTGGGGTCTACTTTTACTGTGTTACGCGTCAGGCGCGCTTGATCCAGACCTAGCACGCTGGCTCCCGAAAGGAAAACGGACGCCACGGCATTCCCCCACTTCCCCTTCTTCTGGTTGAAAATGTCCCGGGGTGTGGGGCAGAGCCCCACCGGATCGGCCCGCAGGCGGGCCGATCCATACCGCCTATGCCGCATGCTGCTCCGCAACCGCAGCGGCCAGCGCCGCCTCAAAGATCGCAAGCCCTTCGTCGATGACCGCGTCGGACGCCGTCAGCGGCACCATGATGCGCAGGGCATTGCCGTGCAGGCCGCAGGACAGCAGGATCAATCCCCGTTTCAGCGCGTGGGCCACGACCCTCTTCGTCAGGTCGGCGTCCGGGGCGGCAGTTGTGAAATCGCTCACGAATTCGACGGCGACCATGCCACCGAGGCCGCGGATGTCCCACATGCGCCAGGGTGCCGCGCGCGCGCCGATCTCGGCGAACTTGGCCTTGAAATGCTCTCCGATGCGGGTGGATCGATCCAGCAGGCCCTCCTCCTCGATCACGTCGATCGCGGCCAGGGCTGCGGCACAGGCGACCGGGTTGCCCCCATAGGTGCCACCAAGGCCACCGGGAATCATCGCGTCCATGATGTCGGCGCGGCCGATGACACCAGCGATGGGATAGCCGCCCGCCATCGACTTTGCCACGGTGATCAGGTCGGGCACGACGCCCGAGTGCTCGATCGCGAACCACTTGCCGGTCCGGCCAAAGCCAGCCTGAATTTCGTCCGCGATCAGCAGAATGCCGTGCTTGTCGCAGAGCGCGCGCAGGGCCTGCATCATCTCGAACGGCACGGGGGTGTAGCCGCCCTCGCCCAACACGGGTTCGATGATGATGGCGGCGATGCGTTCGGGCTGCGCGTCGGTCAGCATCAGGTTGTTCAGCGCGGTCAGCGCGTCCTGCACGGTGATGCCGTCGCGGGCATTCGGAAAGGGCGCGCGAAAGATGTCGGACGGGAACGGGCCGACGTCCTTCTTGTAGGGGCTGATCTTGCCGGTCAGGCCCAGCGTCAGCAGGGTGCGGCCATGATAGCTGCCGGTAAAGGCAATGACACCGGGGCGGCCCGTCGCGGCGCGGGCGATCTTGACCGCGTTCTCCACCGCTTCGGCCCCGGTGGTCACAAGCAACGTCTTTTTCGCATGCTCGCCAGGCGCCAACGCGTTCAGGCGTTCGGCCAAGGCGACATAGGGTTCATACTGCACAACCTGAAACGAGGTGTGCGTGTACAGGTCTTCCTGCGCCTTGGCGGCGGCGATGACCTTGGGGTGGCGGTGGCCGGTGTTCAGCACGGCGATGCCGCCGACGAAGTCGATGAAGCGGTTGCCTTCGACGTCCCACAGTTCCGCATTCTCGGCGTAGCTGGCAAAGATCGGCGCGGCAGAGGCAACGCCGCGTGGCACGGCATTGGTGCGTCGCTTCAACAGGGCGGCATTCGTCTGCTCCTCTGCCGGCAGGTCGGGCACGACGGTCAGGGGCGTACGCGTGGCCGCGGCGGCGGCCTTGGATGGCTTCATCTTGGTCTTGTCGGTCTTGGGTTTCATCGACATGCGCGCGGTCCTTTGCAAGCCAGAGATGTCTAGTAAATTGGTGCTGCCTGTTTAATATAATTGCCAACCGCCGATTTCGTTCCGATTTGCGTCACAACTTGTCCAGCAGCGACACGCGGCAGTTTTCGCTTGAAACCTGTCCCGGAGGCGTCCCTTAATGCGCCTCGGGCTGCCGATCTCGCTGCCCTGTCGGGAGGATGTGCGTGGATATCGGGGAACGGCTGCGGACCTTGCGCGAGCGGCATGGGCTGTCGCAGCGGGAACTGGCGGCGCGGGCGGGCCTGACCAATGGCACCATCAGCCTGATCGAGAAGAACAGGACATCGCCCTCCGTCGCGTCGCTGAAATCCTTGCTGGACGCTATTCCGATCAGCATGGCCGAATTCTTTACGCCGCCGGCCGAAGCCGAGGCCCCGACATATTTCTACAAGGCGCACCAGTTCCACGAGATCGCGCCGCAGGACGCGGACCCGCGTCCGCACGTGTCCCTGCGCCAGTTGGGTCGTGCGGCGGATCATGCACTGCAACTGCTGCACGAAACCTATCCGCCCGGCGCCGATACCGGACCAGAACTGCTGAGTCATGCGGGCGAGGAAGCCGGGATCGTCGTGCGGGGCGAGGTCGAGGTGACCGTCGATGGCCGTGTCGCTGTGCTGGGGCCGGGCGACGGCTATATCTTCGACAGCCGTCTGCCGCATCGGTTCCGCAACGCGGGCGACGCCGTCTGCGAAGTCATCAGCGCCTGCACGCCCCCCACGTTCTGATATTCCGACGCCCGATGTTCAGTGGTCGCAGATCCGGACCTGCGGATCGAGCTTGGCATAATCCACCGCCATCATCTTGTGAATGTCGGTTTGCGGAATGTATTGCCATTCCGCAAGATAGCGCCGCTGCGCCTCTCCGCGCAGATAGCGGGCCATCTGCTGGTTGCCGACCGGCCCCCGGTTGACGTTGGAGCCGTGAAAGCCGACGGATGCACCCGGCCCGAGGCAGGCATTCGGCAAGGTCGTGAAGATCACGCAGGCGGACCGGCAGAAGCCGCGGATTTCGACCCGCCCGCCCCATGCCAGAAGATCGGCGCGGTCTGCCTCGGCGCTGATCAACTGGCCGCCACCATCGGACATGATGACATAAGGCTCGGTCGTCGGTGGCGGCCTGCGATCGGTGCAGAGGCCCATCTGACAGGCAATCGCGAACCACAGCATCGGCAGTCCCTTTTCGGGCAGACCTTTTCAGGTCGGGGCAGGATGCCCCGTTCCGCTCATCATCCGTGGCGCGGCCAGTGGTTGCAAGCGGCCCGCGTCACTCGCAGGCGGAAATCGGCGCGCCGATGACACGTCAATCAACCATGTCCCAAGCGGTCGTGAACTGGGACAGCACGGTCGCGACCTGATCCCGCGACGCCTTGCCGGTGATATGGGCGACAAGGCCCAGCTTCTTGTCCTCTGTGACTGAGTCAACCGTCGCATCCACGCCGCCGTCCTTGAGCGCAGAATCATAGACGCGGGTGATGGCTCGCTTGCGCAGGTCGGGCTTGAAGATCTTGCCGACGGCAGTCTTCGGCAGTTCATCCAGAATTTCCAGATACTTCGGGTGCGCGGCGCGTTCGTGAATCTTGCCCTTGGCAAACTCCAGCAGCTCCGCCTCGGTCACCTTGGCGCCATCCACCAGTTCGACATAGGCGCAGGGCAGTTCGCCCGCATGGGCATCCGGTTGGCCGATGGCCCCGGCAAAGGCGACGGCCTCATGCCCGGCCAATGCTTCCTCGATCTCGGCGGGGTCGATGTTGTGGCCGCCGCGGATGATCAGGTCCTTGGCGCGGCCCGTGATCCATACGTAGCCGTCCGCATCGACGCGGCCCAGATCGCCGGTGCGCAGGTACTGCGCCGCGTGATCGTCGCCCGCATAGAACAGGTTCCGGTTCTTGTCGGCCTCGGTATAGGTGTTGCCCCGGAACACGCCGGGCGACGACACGCAGATTTCGCCGATCTGATCCACGTCGCATTCCGTATGGGATTCGACGTCCATGATCCTGATGCGGGTATAGGGAAACGGGAGGCCGATGGAGCCCACCTTCTTTTCGCCCGCAGGCGGGTTGATCGACACCAGACATGTCGCCTCGGTCAGGCCGTAGCCTTCGCAGATGGTAACGCCTGCGGCTTCCTCGAACCGGCGGTAAAGCTCCAGCGGTAGCGGAGCCGAGCCGCAGAAAGCCAGTTTCAGGGTCGAGATATCGGCATCCACAGGGCGCTGCATCAAGGCGGACATGGCGGTCGGCACGGTGATGACGAAGGTCACCTTGTGACGTTCGATCAGCTTCCAGAAATTGTCGAAGACCCCTGCCCCGCGATAGCCCTGCGGCGTCGGAAGCACGATCTGCGCGCCAGACCCGAGCGAGGCACCCAGCGACACGATGGTCGCAAAGACGTGGAACAGCGGCAGGGGACAGATCTGCACGTCCTTTTCGGTGAACAGCAGCCGCGCGCCCAGCCAGGCGTTGTAGATGATACCGGAATACAGGTGTTGCACGACCTTGGGCATCCCCGTCGTGCCGCCGGTGTGGAAGTAGGCCGCGACGCGGTCGATCGTGCTGTCGATGAACTGCAGGTCCTTGGGCTGCCGCTTGACCGACTTTTCGAAGTCGATGATCTTCGCTTTGTGGTCCGCGGCGTTCTTGGGCCTGATCCACGGCACGATCAGCTTTTTCGGGCCGGTCAGGTATCGCAGCAAATCGACTTCGACCAGATGCTGCACATCGGGGGCGAGGGCTAGGGCGGCGGCGGCCTTTTGCGCGACATCGGACTTGGGAAAGGACTTCATGGTGACCAGCACCTTCGCCCCCGTCTCGCGCAGGATGGCGGCGATCTGTTCGGGTTCCAGCAGGGGGTTGATCGGGTTCACGATGCCCGCGATCTGCCCGCCGAGGTAGGTCAGCACCGCCTCTGTGCAGTTCGGCAAAAGGTAGGCCACGACATCGCCTTCGCGCACGCCAAGGCTGCGGAGCAGGTTGGCGGTCTGCGTGGTACGGTCCAGCAGTTGCGACCAGGTCAGCGTTTCAGCCGGGTCCTTGACCCCCGACTGCAGCTGGAAGGTCACGGCGGGACGGTTGGGAAACTTTCCGGCCGTCTGCGTCAGTTGCGCAAAGGTCGTGACGGGCAGGTCACGGTCGGCCCACGACGCTTCGGCTTCGATGGCGGCGGCGTCGGCCTGGCCTGCGTATCCCATTCATGTCCCTCCCAGAACGTATGCGGCCATTGTTCGGCCTGTTGTGCAGGACGACACTGGACGAAAACCGGGGTGGGTCGCAAGACTGACGCCACGATATTTGGCTATTCCGCCGCCAGACCTGCGGTGAATTGCAACCGGGCAAGTCGGGCGTAAAGACCATTCTCGGCTACCAGCGCCTCATGCGTGCCGGTCGCGACGATCCGTCCATCCTCGAACACGAGGATGCGGTCGGCCTTTTTCACCGTGGCCAGCCGGTGCGCCACGATCAGCGTCGTGCGGGTGCTGGCAAGGTCGTCGACGGCGGCCTGCACCAGCCGTTCGGATTCGGCGTCGAGCGCGCTTGTCGCCTCGTCCAGCAGCAGGATCGGCGCGTCGCGCAGGATGGCGCGGGCGATGGCGATGCGCTGCTTCTGCCCGCCCGACAGCATGACGCCGCGTTCACCGACGTAGGAATCGTAGCCTTCGGGAAGGGCCGTCAGGAAATCATGTGCGGCGGCGGCTTTCGCTGCGGCCTCGACCTCTGCATCCGTGGCGTCGGGGCGGCCAAAGCGGATATTTTCGCGCGCGGTATCGGCAAAGATCACCGGGTCCTGCGGCACGAGTGCCATCCGGTGGCGAAAGGCGGCGCGGTCCATCTCACGCAGGTCCACGCCGTCGATGCGGATCACGCCGTCGGACGGATCGTAGAACCGCTGCAACAACTGGATGATCGTCGTCTTGCCCGCACCGGAGGGACCGACGAGGGCCACGGTCTCGCCCGGCTGGACCGTCAGGCTGACCTGATCGAGGGCGGTGACGGTGGGCCGGCCCGGATAACGGAAGGTCACGTCGTCGAACACGATCTGACCGCGTGCCACGTCGGGCACTGGGGTCGCCTTTGCCGGATCGCGCACGGCGTCATCGGCATTCAGGAGTTCAACCAGACGCTCGGTGGCCCCGGCAGCGCGTTGCAATTCACCCCAGACCTCGGTCAGCGCGCCGACGGCCCCGGCGACCATGACCGAATAGATCACGAACTGCACCAGCTCGCCCACGCTCATGGCGTCGGCGCGCACGTCATGCGCTCCGATCCACAGCACGCCGACGATGCCCGCAAAGATCAGGAAGATCACGATGGCGGTCATCCAAGCGCGCACGCCGATCCGGGTGCGGGCCGAGATGTAGCTTTTCTCGGTCACATCCCAGAATTTGGCGCGGCTGATGTTTTCATGGGTGAAGGCTTGCACGGTCTGGACCGACAGCAGCGCCTCGGACGCATCGCCCGAGGATTTGGCGATCCAATCCTGATTCTCGCGGCTGAGCTGACGCAGACGACGGCCCAGCACCACGATGGGGACGATGACGGCAGGCACCAGCAACAGCACCAGCGCGGTCAGCTTGAAGGAGGTGAACATCATCAGGACGAGGCCGCCGAAGAAGATCAGCACGTTGCGCAACGCAACCGACACGGACGACCCGATGACCGACAGGATCAGCGTCGTGTCCGTGGTGATGCGCGACAGCACTTCCCCCGTCATGATCTTTTCGAAGAAGGCGGGCGACATGCCGATCATGCGGTCGAAGACAGCGGTGCGGATGTCGGCGACCACCCGTTCCCCCAGTCGCGTCACAAGGTAGTAGCGCAGCGCAGTGCCGACGGCGAGCAGCGCCGCGATGCCCAGCGCCGCCGCGAAATAGCGGTCCAGAAGTGCGCCGGCGGCCACGTCGAAGTTGTCCACGACACGGCGCACGGCCAGTGGCAGGATCAGAGACACCACGGCGGTCAGGGTCAGCGCCCCAGCGGCCAGCGCCATCATCCGGCGATAGGGCCGCAGGAACGGCCAAAGCTGACGCAGCGCGCCCATGTTCTTCGACTTGGCGCGTTCGGCACCGGTGGCTGTGGGCGCGTCGGCCATGGGATTTGTCCTGCGTGATACGCTTCGCACATAAAACCGCAGGGCCTGCGACACAAGCGAAACGCGGTGCGGCGGAATGTCGGCTATCGCGGGGGCGTGGAGCGGGCGACGACTCCACTGCCGTATGGTTTCCTGTATCGCTGCGTAGCATATGGTCCAGCAAACAGGGGCTATTTGTAAGACTGAATTGCAACGTCGCGTTGTGTCACGCAGCGATCAATTAGTCCGCCTTGGGCGGGTTAACGGTGGGACCGATATGCCGAAGCGTGCCAAGGAACTCTCTGCAATCGAAGTGAGGCGGCGTGGTCCCGGTAATCACGATGTGGGCGGCCTGGCTGATCTGATGATGAAATATCGGTAAATGGCGCGCAATCGTGGTTGTTGCGTGTAAAGGCCGGAGACGAGCGGCGCGAAATCGGCTTGGGTAATGGGAAAATAGACCGGTTCTTCTTTGACCCAGCAAACGGGTCAAAGTCCTGAGGGACACCATCGCGGCCCTGCTGCACCAGGCCGAGGTCGATATGGCCCCGTCCATCGATCTGTTGGCCCGGATCGCGGGCATCATTGATCATCTGGACGATGCAGCCGATCCCCTGTCCTTCATCGCCGAGGAAATGAAGGATTTCGCAGGTAGCGAGAGAGTTCACTTGGCGTTTGCGCTTTGTTATCGCTACGTTGCGCAAAAAAATCGCTTGATGGCCCTGGACAGTCTCGCGGATGCTCAGGAGGCCTTGCCCCCTGCCAGTCACGGCTTGCGCACGGCAATTGCGCGGCGATATCTCGACTTGGGCGAAACCTGGCTCGCGGTCAAGACGCTGCGACCGGATACCTTCGACGACGTTGCCGGCACCTTTGCGCCGGACGAGCGGAAAAAGATGCAGGAGTCCTTGACCAAAGGCGTTCCGCAAAGCATGGAACACGGTCATTCCCTGCTGCTGTCGCATCTGGAAAAAATCCTACCTCGAACGGGTCCAGAGACTGAAGGCACCGGACCGTCTCCGGTCCTTGTCGAAGTCGGTACGACCCGCGAGCGCGTCCCCGGCCAAGGGTCCACGGCCAAGATCGCGGCGTTCTGCAAAGAGCGCGGCATACACATGATCACCGTCGACATGGATCCGCGCAACGGTGCCCTGGCCCGCCAGACCTTCGCGCGCATGGGGACCGATTTCGAGGCGATCACCGACAAGGGCGAGGATTTCCTCTCTGCCTATCGGCAACCCCTGGATTACGTCTTTCTGGACGCCTACGATTTTGATCATGGCAAGCACAGCGAGTTACGCCAGAGCCGCTATGAAGCCTTCCTCGGCAGCCGGATCGATGAGGAAGACTGCCACCGCATGCATCTGGAATGTGCCGAGGCGCTTGTTGACATCCTCTCGCCCGACGGCGTGATCTGCATCGACGACACTTGGCTGGACGAGGCCGGGGCCTGGACCGCCAAGGGCAAATTGGCCGTCCCGTTCCTGCTGCAATCCGGCTTTCACATCATCGAGGCCCGCAACCGGGCCATCCTGATGGGACGAACCGCTTCCGAGACGCAGACGCCGCACACGTGACCCGAGACGGTGCTCTGCAATCTCTCTGGCGGGTATTTGGGCAGGTCAAGATTCCGGCCGCCGAGAATTATCAACTATGACAAGCCATTAATTCTGCAAATGGAGCGGGCGACGGGAATCGAACCCGTGTCATCAGCTTGGAAGGCTGAGGTCTTACCATTACACAACGCCCGCTCAATGCAGGACCCTTATAACGCGCCTGCTTCGGGCGGTGCAAGCCCCAAGGCAGCACCTTTTCGCCATAGTGGCGCCATGTTCACCGTGCAGGAGAGGTCCAGCCAAAATGGCGGACCGACATCAGGAGCGGACATGCGCAGACATCTCATGATCATTGGCCTGACCCTGCTGGCCAGCCTCGCCCCCATCCGGGCACATGCTGCGGAATGCGGACCCAACACCAAGATCGTCAAGATCAAGCCCCATGCCTTCGTGCCAGACCTGCAATATCTGTGCGGCGGCCAGTCCGTCGTGCTGTACAACGAGACCGGGAACTCTGTGTCGTTCAAGTACCGGGACGCCTACAATCAGGAAAAAACCATCACGAACCTGCGCCACGGGTCGGGCATCCAGCTGTACGCGGCGACGACGGTCTACAGCGTCGTGACCTACGGTCGATCCGGATATGGCATCCCCAACGGCAGGATGCTGTGGGGCATGGCCCCTGACAGCTACTGAACCGGGGCGATCAGATCAGGGCCCTGGGCCTTGTTCGAGTTCACGGCGGTCGAAACGCGGGTGAACCGAAGGGCATCATCAGCGACAGGCTGCATCAGCGGTGCCGCGCCATGCCCTGCCTCGCCCAGCCAAAGCGGCCAGTCCTGCGGTGACAGGATCACCGGCAGCCGGTCGTGGATCGGGGCCATCGCGGCGTTGGCGCCGCAGGTCACGACAGCACAGGCGGTGATTCGGGTGCCGTCCTTTTCCCAGTCCTGCCAGATCCCGGCCATCGCCATTGGCGCATCGTCGGCGCGGGTCACATACCACGGCTGCGGCACAGTGTCCGGCACCCGCTTCCATTCGTAGAATCCGCTCGCCACGATCAGACAGCGCCGGGCGCGCACGGCGGCGCGAAAAGCCGGCTTGTCGGCGATGGTCTCGGACCTCGCATTGATCAAAAGCGGTCCGCCGGTGGGCTTTGCATACCAGGCCGGGATGAAGCCCCACCGCATGGGGCGCAGGCGGCGGCCGCCGTCGTCCGCAGTCACGACATGCACCGACACCGTGGGGCAGACGTTGTAATTCGGGACATCCGGGAGGTCGTTGGACGGCTGCGCGGCAAAGACCTGCGCCATCGCGTCATGGGGGAGTGTGATGGCCATGCGTCCGCACATGACCCCATCCTAGCGCGCCGAGGGGTGCAGGACCAGGCACCCCGCGCGGCAATGCCGCCCCGATCGCTGATCGGGGCGGCAAGCGGCATCAGTTGATCGTGATGCGACCGTCCGTGTAGGGCGTGTAGGTCTCGTTCTCTGCAATGAAGTCGGACACCACGTCGGCGACGTCCGGTCCGAAGTCATAGGCGTTCTCGGCCGTCGTGAACATCGTGTAACCGTCGCCGCCGTTGCGGACGAAGTTGTTCGACACGACGCCATAGGTCGCCGCCGGATCGATCGGCTCGCCTGCTACCATCACCTCGCTGACGCGGGCGCCGGCTTCTGCCGCCGAATCCACGGTGAAGGTGATGCCTGCGACCTGCGGAAAGCGGCCGTCACCCTCGCCGACCTTGCTCACGCCGTTTTCCAGCGCGTCCAGCAGAGCCTGACCGGTCACCTCGAAGGTGGACAGGGTGTTCTGGAACGGCAGCACGGTCAGCACTTCGCCCTTGGTCACTTCGCCCGCGTCGATGCTGGCGCGGATGCCGCCAGAGTTCGCGATGGCGACCTGAATCCCCTGATCGGCCACACGCGCCAGCATGGCGTCGGCGATCAGGTTGCCACCCGAACATTCCATTGCGCGGCAGATATCGCGGTTGCCTTCGATCACGTCCGAGGTTTCGCCCACGACCTCGTTGCGGATTTCCTCCAACGGTTGGGCGAGTTCGGCGATCCGGTCCAGGGTGGGCTGATCCTCGGCCACGGCCCCGTCCATCACCAGCGGCTGGCCAGAGGCTTCGGTGATCACGCCGTCGTCGTCGAAGGTGACGTTCAGCTCGCCCAGATATTTGCCGTAGGCATAGGCCTGCACGATGGCGGTGTCGCCGACCATCGTCGGATAGGACCCCTTGGCCCCTTCCATGTCGCCCAGCAGGGTGTTGTCATGGCCGCCCACGATCACGTCGACGCCGGTGGTATTCGACGCGACGTCCTGGTCCACGGCATAGCCCGAGTGCGACAGGACGATGATCTTGTTCACGCCTTCGGCGGTCAGCGCGTCGACCTCGGCCTGCACGGCGTCGGCGGGCGGGGTGAAGGTGATGTTGGGGCCGGTGCTGGCGATTTCCGGCGTGTTCACCGGGGTCAGGCCGATCAGGCCCAGCCGCTCGCCGCCGCGCTCGATGATCGTGGACTTGGCGATCTTGTCGGCCAGCAGCGGTTCCCCCGAGATGTCGGCGTTCGACATCAGGATCGGGAAATCGACGGCATCGACGAAGGCACCCAGCACTTCCGGGCCATCGTCGAATTCGTGGTTGCCGACCGTCATGGCGTCGTAGCCAAGCTTGTTCATGAACTCGGCCGTCATCGTGCCTTTGTATTGGGTGTAGAACAGCGTGCCCTGGAACTGGTCGCCGCCGTCCACCAGAATCGTGTTGTTCGACCGGGCGCGCGCCTCTTCCAGCGCGGTCACAAGGCGGGCAGACCCGCCAAAGCATTCGCCGGCGGTATTGTCTTCGGCAGCGCAGGGGCCATCGTAGGCGCTGATCGGCTCGAACCGGTCATGAAAGTCATTGGTGTGCAGGATGGTCAGGCTGTAGTCGGCGCTGGCGGCACCGGCGGTCAGCGCCAATGCGGCTGTGGTGCCAAGGATTCGTGCGATCATTTAAAGGTCCCCCGTTGGATTGATGTCCGGCAGCTTGGCGGCAGGACGGTTTCAAGTCAAACGCCGGGTCAAGTTGATCCAACGTCACTTTGCGCGTTGCCTAAACTGTGTGTGTGACGCCTGCTTGACAGGCAGACCGTCGCGCTTGATTTCCGGGCGGGCATCCGTCATCCCTGCGCCATGCTGATCTACAAGATTTTCCGCACCCCCGAATGGGACGCCCTGCAGGCGGATGGGTCTACGCTGGGCGCGCCTGTGGACCTGTCCGACGGGTTCATCCATTTCTCGATCGCGGCCCAGGCCGAGGAGACGGCGCTGAAGCATTTCGCCGACGTCGATGGCCTTTGGCTGATCGCTGTCGACGCGGACGCGCTGGGCGAACATCTGCGGTGGGAGCCGTCGCGCGGCGGCGAGCTGTTTCCGCATCTGTATCGACCGTTGCTTGACACCGACGTGGTCAGCGCACGCCCGCTGCCGCTGGTGGACGGGCTGCACCGGTTCCCGGACATGGGCTAGCCGGTGTTTCGCCATCTTGAAGACCTTGGCCTGACGATCCTGCAACAACTTGATCCGGAGCGGGCACACGGGCTGGCCTTGCAGGCGCTGAAACTGGGGCTGGGGCCGACGGATGGGCCGGTGACGTCTGACCGGTTGCGGTGCCGCATCGCAGGGCTGGACCTGCCCAATCCCATCGGCCTTGCCGCCGGTTTCGACAAGAACGCCACGGCGCTGGGACCGCTGGCCCGCAGCGGGTTCGGGTTCGTGGAGGTCGGTGCAGCCACGCCGCGCCCACAGCAAGGCAACGACCGGCCGCGCCTGTTCCGGCTGACCGAGGACCGCGCCGCGATCAACCGCTTCGGGTTCAACAACGACGGCATGGACACGATCGCTGACCGCCTGCGCGGTCACAAAGGCATCGTCGGACTGAACCTTGGGGCCAACAAGACGTCGGAGGATCGCGCCGGCGACTTTGCCCGCGTCCTGACCCGCTGCGGCGCACATGTGGACTTTGCGACCGTCAACGTTTCGTCCCCCAACACGGAAAAGCTGCGCGATCTGCAGGGCAAGGCGGCGCTGGCGGCGCTGCTGTCGGGTGTGATGACGGCGAACGCGGCACTGGCGCGGCCCGTGCCAGTGTTCCTGAAGATCGCGCCGGACTTGACCGTGGCTGAGATTGCGGATGTGGCGGAGGTGGCGAATGCCGCCGGGATCGCCGGACTGATCGCCACGAACACGACCCTTGACCGCCACGGCCTGCACGGGCCGCACGCAGGCGAAACGGGCGGGTTGTCAGGGCAACCGCTGTTCGAGAAATCGACGCGCGTGCTGGCGCAGCTTGCGGAGCTGACCGACCTGCCGGTCATCGGTGTCGGCGGCGTGGGTTCGGCAGAGCAGGCCTATCAAAAGATCCGGGCGGGTGCCTCTGCCGTGCAGCTTTACACGGCACTGGTCTATGGCGGCCTTCGCCTGGTGGACGACATCGCCCGCGGCCTTGACGATCTGTTGGCCCGTGACGGGTTTGCCACGGTGGCCGAGGCGATCGGCACAGGCCGCGCCGACTGGACCTAACCCAAGACGCTTAACGCAATGCGACGCCCTGTGCCGCGCGGGTCAGGTCGTGAACCAGCGTCTGCGCCATCGACCGCATCACCATCACCTCGAAGGCGTCATCGCCGCGGCGAGTCACGCTGGCGATCATGTGACCCAGCAGCGTGCGCGCGGTGTGGCCGATGGCAAAGGCCGATGCACGCAGGTCGATGGGAACGAGCCGGGCCAACACATCCTCTACCCCCGCACCTGCGATCCGAAGGGTGGCAAAGGCGTCGGTCTGGTCGGTGATGGCGGCGACATCGCCCACGTCGGGGGCATCGCCCAGCGCCAGTGCCTGCCCCTGCCCGACCCAGATCATCGTGTCGGTCGTGCGTCCGGGTGTTGGAAAGCCCGCGACCTGCTGCCCCCGAAAGGGTGCGATCAGGGTCAGTCGGTCGGGCACGACCTCTGTCATCGTGACGGTGCCGATGGTCACGGGCAGCAATCCGGCCAGCGGCGTTCGGGCGATCAGCTCAGCCACGCAGGCGTCCTCCGTCCGGGTCGCAGAAGGGCATGGCGACGATCCGGCACCGGGTCGCGACACCGCGCAGGTGATCCACCGCCTCAACCACTTCGCCCAGCCGTGCCCGGCCATTCTCCAGAAAGCCGAGGCCGATGTGGCTGGACAGCGTCGGCGACCAGCAAACCGAGGTCACGTAGCCCCTGTCGTTCACGCGCACCGCGCGTGCGCCGTCGTCGAACAGATGCGCCCCGGCGGTCAGGCGCTGGGTGGCGATGACCGGTTGCAGCCCCACCATCTGCTGACGGGTCTGTCCGGTCAGGCCGGGCCGATCGGCCGCCGCCTGCCCGATGCAATCCTTGCCCCGCGCGATCATGCGGTCCATGCCGATGTCGAAGGCGGTGGTGCGACCATGAATTTCCGCATGGGTGATGTGCCCCTTCTCGATCCGCAGGACATTCAAGGCTTCCATCCCGTAGGGACCGCCGCCCAGCGCTTCGGCCTGGGCGCAAAGCTGGCGGAACAGGCTGTCGCCAAAGCGGGCGGGAACCGCAATCTCATAAGCATGCTCGCCCGAGAACGAGATGCGGAAAAGCCGCGCCGCCACCGCGCCAAGGTTGACCGTGCCGCAGGCCATGTAGGGAAAGGTCGCATCGTCGATGGGGTCGGTCAGCACCGTGTTCATCAGGTCGCGCGACAACGGCCCCGCCACGGCGAACTGCGCCCACTGTTCGGTCACGGATGCCATTTGCACGTCAAGGTCGGGCCGCAGGACCTGCCGGACGTATTCAAGGTGCCGCATGACCTGTCCCGCCGCCGCCGTGGTCGTCGTGACGACATAATGACCGGGTGCCAGGCAGGCGCATGTGCCATCGTCCATGACATGCCCGTCCTCGCGCAGCATCAGGCCATAGCGCACGCGGCCAGGACGCAGGGTGGACATCGTGTTGGTATAGACGAAGTCGAGAAATGTCGCCGCATCAGGGCCTTGCACGTCGATCTTGCCCAGGGTGGAGACATCGCAGATGCCCAGGGTGCTGCGCACCATCGCAACCTCTCGGTTGCACGATTGCAGCCATGTCCGCTCCCCCGGGGCCGGGAAATAGGACGGCCGGAACCACAGCCCCGCCTCGATCATCGGCGCGCCGCGCGCGACTGAAGCGGCGTGCGATGTAGTGAAGCGTTCGGGCGCAAACCCATGCCCCTGACCGCCGGCCCCCATCGCGGCGATGCTGACGGGAACGTATGGCGGACGAAAGGTTGTCGTGCCGGTTTCGGGAATGCCGCACCCGGTGGCGTCCGCGAGGATCGCCAGCGCCGCGACGTTCGAGGTCTTGCCCTGATCCGTCGCCATACCCTGCGTCGTGTAGCGCTTCATGTGCTCGACAGAACGGAAATTCTCCTGCGCGGCAAGGTGGATGTCCTTCACATGCACGTCGTTCTGGAAATCCAGCCACTTGCGGCCGCGCCCCTCGACCAACCACAGCGGCGTGACGCGGTAAGGTGTGGCGTCGGCCTGCGGAATATCACCCGCTGGACAGCCCAGCAGGTCCGCCACAGCCATCGCCCCGGACGCAAGGCAACCCGCAGTATCGAAGGTGCCGTGGCAGGCCCCGGCCGTCACCAGGCCGGGGATGCTGCCGGGCGTCGGCACGAAGGACGCCAATGCGGCGTCCCAGGTGGGGCGGCCGTTCATGTGACACATCAGATGCACCGTCGGGTTCCACCCGCCGCTGACCGCCAGGCAATCGGTGCGGATGATCCGGGTGCCGCCTGCATGGGCCACCGTGATCCGTTCCAGCCCGAGCCGCCCCTTTGTGGCGATCACGCGTCCATGGGCATAGACCGGCACGTCACCCGCGTCCTGCGCCGTGTCCCGGCTGTCGACGACGGCGGCGACCGGCACCCCTGCGGCGGTCAGATCGCGGGCGGTGCGGTATATGTCGTCGGTGCAGCCGAAGATCGTGACCGTCTTGCCCGGTGCCACGGCCCAGCGGTTGACGTAGGACCTCACCGCGCTGGCCAGCATGATGCCGGGGCGGTCGTTGTTCGGAAAAGCGATGCCACGCTCCAGCGCACCGGCGCAGAGGATCGCGTGCTGCGCCACGATCCGCCAGAAGCACTCGGTCGGCCGCGCCCCCGGTCGGGTCTGCGGGGAAAGCCGCTCCAGCGCGCCATAGGTACCCTGATCGTAGGCTCCGGTGACGGTCGTGCGGGTCATGATGCGGACGTTGGGCATGCCCGCAAGCTCTGCGGTCATGGCAGCGGCCCAGAGGTGACCGGGCTGGCCCGCGATCGCCTCAACCTCGTTCAGCAGCCGCCCGCCGGTCTGCGTGTTCTCGTCGCACAGGATCACGTCCGCCCCGGCCCGCGCGGCTGTCAGGGCAGCCATCAGGCCCGCAGGGCCCGCCCCGATCACCAGCACGTCGCAGAAGGCAAACGCCTTCTCGGTCGCGTGAACCGGCGTCTGGCCCGACAATGCGCCAAGCCCGGCGGTGCGGCGGATCAGCGGTTCGTAAAGCTTTTCCCAGAAACCGCGCGGCCACATGAAGGTCTTGTAATAGAACCCGGCACCCAGAAAGGGAGAGAGCAGGTCGTTCACCGCCAGCGCATCGCGGCGCAGGCTGGGCCAGGCGTTCTGGCTGCGCACGCTCAGCCCGTTGGTGATCTCGACCGTGGTGGCGCGCTGGTTGGGGTCCGCCTCTGCACCCGTGCCGACCGTGACCAGCGCATTCGGCTCCTCCGATCCGGCGGTCAGGACACCGCGCGGACGGTGATACTTGAACGACCGCGCCATCAGTCGCCGACCGCTGGCCAGCAGGGCGCTGGCGACCGTATCGCCGGCAAAGCCATGCACCAGCCTGCCGTCGAAGGTGAAGGTCACCGGCCGCTTCCGGTCAATCAGGCCGCCGCGCGCCAGCCTCATCGCGGGACCTCGGACGCCAGCGCGCTGCCACCGATCGCATGGGATACGGTGTTGCGATCCACCACCAGCCAGGCTCCGCAGGGGTCATGCTGCCACAGATCACGCACCGCACCCGCCACATTGTCTCGGTTATGCAGGTAGTCGTCCCAGGCGGCAGCCCCCGCATCGCGCGCAGGTCGTGCCATGGCGACATCGGACCCCTGATAGGTGAACTCGCGACGATCGCGGATGCCGCACAGCGGACAAGCCAGCCTCATGGCGCAAACCCCTGTTTCATCTGGCCAGATAAACTCAAAACCCGCCCTCTCATCCCCGCGTCAATGCAGATTGTGCTGACTGCCGGTGCCTTCTTCGTCCAGCAGTCCGACGCCGGTGCGGAACCGGTCCAGCCGGAACCTCGCCGCCGTCTCCAGCGGCCGACCGGTCGCGATCAGATGTGCCAAGGCGAAACCGGACCCCGGCACCGCCTTGAAGCCGCCATAGCACCAGCCCGCATCGACGAACAATCCGTGCGTGTCGGTCTTGTCGATGATCGGGCTGCCATCGGGAGTCATGTCCATGATGCCACCCCAGCTGCGCAAGACGCGGGCGCGGCCGATCGCTGGCATGAGGGTCATCGCGGCCTCCATCACGTGTTCGGCCATCGGCAGGTTGCCGCGCGACGCGTAGGAGGCATAGAAGTCGATGTCGCCGCCGAAGACCAGACCGCCCTTGTCCGACTGGCTGATGTAGAAATGCCCCATGCCGAAGCTGACGACGTGGTCGATGATCGGTTTCAGCCCTTCGGTCACGAAGGCCTGCAGGACGTGGCTTTCGATCGGCAGGCGCATCCCGGCCATTGCCGCTACCTGACCGGAGCGGCCAGCGACGACCATCGCGACCTTCTTTGCACGGATCGCGCCACGTGTGGTCTGAACGCCGGTGACGGCACCATTCGCGATGTCGATGCCGGTCACTTCGCAATTCTGGATCAGATCCACGCCTCGGCTGTCGGCACCGCGCGCGTAGCCCCAGGCGACCGCATCGTGCCGCGCCGTGCCGCCGCGCGGATGGAACAGACCGCCGTAGATCGGAAAGCGAGTGTTGTCGAAATCGAGGTAGGGCAGATGCCGGCGCACGCCGTCACGGTCCAGCAGTACCGCATCGTCGCCCTGATTGATCATCGCGTTGCCGCGCCGCACGAAGGCGTCGCGCTGCCCGTCGGAGTGAAAGAGGTTTATCAGACCGCGCTGCGAATGCATCACGTTGTAATTGAGCGTGCTTTCCAGCCCCTCCCACAGCTTCAGGGAGTGGGAGTAGAATTCGGAGTTGCCGGGCAGGAAGTAGTTGGCCCGCACGATGGTCGTGTTGCGACCGACGTTGCCGCCGCCGATGTAACCCTTTTCCAGCACGGCGACATTCGTGATGCCGTGTTCCTGCGCGAGGTAGAAGGCCGTCGAAAGACCGTGGCCACCGCCACCGATGATGATGACGTCGTATTCGGCCTTTGGCGCGGGGTCGCGCCAGACGGGTTTCCACCCGCGCTGCCCCAACAGCCCTTCCGCAATGACCCGCAGGCCCGTATAGCGCATGTCGCCCTCTCGCTTTGCGAGTCAGACTAGCACGGTGGCGGGGCGGCGAAAGCCCGATTGCGTCGCCGCAGGTCGGTGCGGTGTCATCGGGCTGTCGGCCTTGCCGATCTTGCCCGCAGCCGATCAGGTCTTTGTGCCGGTCAGGCTGACCGGACGACACTGGTAGCGCTGGATCAGCCAGTCCGGATGGTCGGCAGCCCAGCTTGCCGCAAGCAGCTGCGCGTTGCGGTTGCACTGGGTCAAGGACATCTCGGTCAGCAGCATCTGATCCGACCGGCAATCATCGGCCACGCCACCCAGACAGGCCATCAGCAGAAATTCAATCACAGTTGTGTCCTTCCCTGTTGCTCCTTGACTATCCAATCTAGCACGCCGTCGCCCACCCTGCGCATGCGGGCGAAGGCGCGTGATACTTTCGACGCCGTTTCAGGCGGCCTTTGCCCGAATGCGCGGCGAAATCGGTCCAAGGTGACCGATTTCAGGACGCAGCCGATACCGGCCTTGCGTCCGGCACTCTTATAGCCCCTTGGCCCGGTAGCTGTCGGCGACCTTGCGGATCGACACGAGGTAGGCCGCCATGCGCAGGTCCGTCACGTCGTCACGGCTGTGCCAGACCGCGCGCATGGCCTGATAGGCGGTCCGCATGGTGTCATCGAGGCCGGAACGCACCAGTTCCAGTTCATCCGCGCCGCGCAGATACTTTTCCTTGAAGTTCGGCGTCATCGACCAGCGATGTTCAAGCATGTCGTCGAGGCGTTCGAGTTCGGCCACGATCAATTCGTGACGCGCCTCCTCGGCCCGGCGCTGCATCCGGCCAAAGCGGATGTGGGACAGGTTCTTGACCCATTCGAAATAGGACACGGTGACACCGCCGGCGTTAGCATACATGTCTGGGATGATGACCGTGCCCTTTTCGCGCAGCACTTCGTCCGCGCCCGCCGTGGTGGGGCCGTTCGCCGCCTCGATGATCAGAGGGGCCTTGATGCGATGGGCGTTGCCCATGTTGATGACGCCTTCCAGCGCCGCGGGGATCAGGATGTCGCAGTCGTGCTCGAGCAAGGCCGCGCCTTCGGCAGAATGCACGCCGGACGGATAGCCTGAGACGCCCCCCTGCTTCGCGATCCACCGTTTCACGTCCTCCACGTCCAGACCTTTCTCGCTGAAAAGCGATCCGTCGTGTTCGATGATACCGGTCACGATGGCACCGTCCTCCTCGCTCAGGAACTTGGCGGCGTGATAGCCCACATTGCCAAGGCCCTGCACGATCACGCGCTTGCCCTCCAGCGTGCCGGTCAGATGGGCAATGGCCACATCTTCCGGATGACGAAAGAATTCGCGCAGGGCGTATTGGACGCCGCGCCCCGTCGCCTCTGTCCGGCCCTGGATGCCGCCGGCGTTGATCGGCTTGCCGGTGACGCAGGCGGCCCCGTTGATGTCGGTCGTATTCATGCGCTTGTACTGATCGGCGATCCAGGCCATCTCGCGCTCTCCCGTCCCCATGTCGGGGGCGGGCACGTTCTGGGCAGGGTTGATCAGGTCGCGCTTGATCAGCTCATAGGCAAAGCGGCGGGTGATCTGTTCCAGCTCGTGTTCGTCCCAGTCGCGCGGATTGATGCACAGGCCCCCCTTGGACCCGCCAAACGGCGCATCGACCAGCGCGCATTTGTAGGTCATCAGCGCCGCCAGCGCCTCGACCTCGTCCTGATGGACCGAGAGGGCATAGCGGATGCCGCCCTTGACCGGTTCCATGTGTTCGGAATGAACGGCCCGGTAGCCGGTGAAGGTGTGGATGCCGCCCCGCAGGCGCACGCCGAAGCGGACGACGTAGGTCGCGTTGCAGACCCTGATTTTCTCCTCCAGCCCCGGCGACAGGTCCATCAACTTGACCGCGCGGTTGAACATGATGTCGACGCTTTCGCGAAAGCTCGGTTCGGCCAGTGGGGTCATATCTGTCATGGTGCGGTCCTTTTGGGTTGCCTTGCGCGGTCAGATGTAGCCCGATTCGTGCCACGCCCCAACTTCAACGACCTGCATCGCAGGAAAGAGTTAACCGGACCCTGCATTTTTCAAGGGTCGGCAGATGCCTGATTGCCCCGGCGGAAACGGTGGGATGGCCGCATTCGCATTGTGCGCAGCACCCAGCGCAATCGAGGTTGCGATGCCGCAAGTCTGCCCCAATTTGGCCATGCCGACATGGTTTTGATCCGGGTGGCGCAGAGGGTCCCGTCCCAGCGGCCTGCCTGACAGGCAAATTTCTAGGAACAAGATGATGCACAAGAAGAGTCCATCGACCTCGTCACGCCGCAGCCGCCTGATGGCCCATGCGCTTTACCTGATCCGCGCCGAAGACGGCAACCTGTTCATCGTGTTCTTTCCTTTCCTGTGCGTCATGGCGGTCTGGGGCGGCATCGCCGTCGACCTGATGCGGTTCGAATCGCGCCGCGCCGCCCTGCAAAGCGTCACCGACCGGGCAACCCTGGCGGCCGCCAATCTGGATCAAAGCCAGAACCCCGCCGACGTGGTGCTCGACTACTTCACGAAATCGGGCATGGCAGACCATCTCGACGGCCCGCCGCTGATCTCTGAAGGGTTCAAGCGCCGCGAAGTCACGGTCAAAGGGCAATACGACCTCGAGACCATGTTCATGCGCCACATCAACAACGTCATGTTCACCGGCGGCGACCGGCCAGACTGGACCACGCTCTCGGCCGCGTCGAACTCGACCGCCGTGCAGGGTGTGGGTGCTGTCGAGGTTTCGCTTGTGCTCGATTTGTCGGGATCGATGTATTCCGTCATCAAGAACAG
>NZ_JBMERN010000007.1:0-84916 GCF_049310965.1 Loktanella sp. DJP18
TGGTGCAAAACGTAGCCGGTGCGCCCTATGGTGTCGGCGCGCCCGCCTGCCCTACTCCTAATTTTTTTCAACCGCCTTGCGTTCCAGTCTGGTCCGTCCGGTGGTCCGTAGCGGCGTCTCCGTCGCTTCGTTGAGAGGGGTTCTACGGATACCGGCCGGGGGCCGCAAGTGCCATTTTCGTGAAATGCGCATTTTTTGTAACAGACCGAATTTCGCGGCGAAATGAGCGACTTAGCGATACTTTCGATCCCCGACCCAAGGTCATATCGCAAGGAAATGTCGCGGCAGACTTTCTGCCTTGTGGTTCACCGGCGGCGGCCCACAAGACCTAGAGGTCAGGCATCGGCCGACTGGCCGGCCGAGCGAAAGACACCGCGAATCCGCGACCACTTGAGGCGCACCGCAAGCAGAATCACCACGGCTCCCATGTAGAGGAAGGGTTCCAGCGGCCATCCCTTTACCAACCAGATGTAATGCAATGCCCCCAGAACGGCGGCGGGATAGACCAGCAGGTGCAGTCGTCGCCACCGCAACGGCCCCATCCGCCGGATCGACCAGCTGTTCGATGTCAGCGCCAGCGGGATCAGTGCCAGAAAGGCGATGAACCCGACGGTGACATAGGGGCGCTTCACCACCTCGGTCACGACCCGGCCAAGGGTCTGCACGTCCAGAAGGGCGAAGACGAGGAAATGCGCCAGCACGAAGAAGAAGGCGAGCAGGCCAATCGCCCGGCGATACTTCACCAGGACCACGCCGGTCAGGGTGCGCAATGGCGTCACGGCCAGACCCGCGATCAGCAGGATCAGCGCGGCCTCGCCATACTGACGCTCCAGCACGTTGATCGGCTCTACGCCGTACGCCCCGAGACCGTTCAACGCCTGCCAGAACTCCCACGCCATATAGCCCGCACCCAAAGGATAGAGCGGCCAGGCTGGGATGCGGCGCAGCGCACCGTTGATGCGGGCGACGGCGGCCATCAATAGTCCTGCGACAGGTCCATGCCGTCATACAGGCTGGCCACCTCGTCGTAGCCATTGAACATCAACGTGTCCTCACGGCTGGCGAACAGGCCGCCGCCGACGCGCCGTTCGGTCGCCTGCGACCAGCGCGGATGGTCCACGGTCGGGTTCACGTTGGAATAGAAGCCGTATTCGCGCGCACTGATCTTGTTCCACGTGGTCGGAGGCTGTTCGGCCACCAGCGAGATCCGGACAATCGACTTGATCGACTTGAAGCCATATTTCCACGGCACCACCACGCGCAGCGGCGCACCGGACTGCTTGGGCAGTGGCTCTCCGTAAAGACCCGTCGCCATGATCGTCAGCGGGTGCATCGCCTCGTCCAGCCGCAGACCTTCGACATAGGGAAAGCCGATGACCTGCCGCCGCACGCCGGGCATGTTCTCGGGCTGCACGACGGTCTCGAACGCGACGAACTGCGCGCCGTCCTGCACACCGACCTTCGCCAGAAGGTCGGCCAGTTCGAACCCCTGCCACGGAATCACCATCGACCACGCCTCCACACAGCGGAAGCGGTAGATGCGATCCTCGATCGTCAGGCCGTCGGTCAGATCGGCCAGGGAAAATGTCCCGGGGTTGTCGACCATGCCGTCCACCGTCACGGTCCAAGGCTCGATCACCATCGCGCCGGCATTGTCCTTCGGATCGGTCTTGCCGGTGCCGAACTCGTAGAAGTTGTTGTAGCTGGTGATCTCCTCCAGCGTGTTCGGCTCCAGCGCGGCCTGCGCGCGGGCCGCCCCGGTCATCGCGATCGCCCCCAGACCGGCCGTCCCGCCGATCAGCTGTCGCCGGTTCAAGAACGCAGCCTTCGGCGTCACGTCGGCGGTGGTCAGGTCGTTCATCCAGCGGTGGGCCATCTGTCTCTCCGATTGATCTCGTCTTGCCTATATACGCAGATAATCGTTGAAAGGTTTCTCACGATGGCGCGGGTGACTGAAACGAACCGGCTATTTTTGCCGGTCATACCAACACGGGGGATCACGGCGGATCACGACCGTGTGTCTTGAAATCCAAAACTGCTTTGGCTTAGCGATTTTTCTGCCGAAGGCGAGTGACAGGGTGTCGCGGCAGGAGAGTGGCCCGTGCGACATCCACACCCATATAACCGTCACGCAGCCAGAAAGGTTGCATTGAACCCACGACAGGAGACGACATAATGCTTCGCCGTACATTCATGACGACCGCCGCCCTGATGACCCTTGGCACCGCTGCCTTCGCCGAAAGCCACGCCGCGACGATGGACATCGTCGATACCGCCGTCGACGCGGGCACATTCACCACGCTCGTCGCCGCGGTCGAAGCCGCCGGTTTGGTAGAAACGCTAAAGGGCGAAGGCCCGTTCACCGTTTTCGCGCCCACGGATGAGGCATTCGCCGCCCTGCCCGAAGGCACCGTCGAAGGTCTGCTGGCCGATCCCGAGGCGCTGGCCGAGATCCTGACCTACCACGTCGTGCCAGGCACGGTGATGGCAGCCGACCTGACCGACGGCATGACCGCCGCCACCGTCGAAGGCCAGGACGTGACCTTTGCAGTAGGCGACACCGTGATGGTGAACGATGCCACCGTGACCACGCCCGACATCATGGCGACCAATGGCGTGATCCATGTGATCGACGCCGTCATCATGCCGCCGGCGGAATAAGCGACACCGCTTCCACGACAGCCCCGGCAGAGCGATCTGCCGGGGCTTTTGCGTTCAGCGGTCCGGCGTATCCCATGCTTCGGGTGCGACCCGTTTCCGCCGCAACCGCAGCGCAAGGCCCAGCGCCACGCCGACGCCGATGGCCACGGTCAGATCAGCAAAGACCGTCAGGACGATGGTCAGCAGCAGCAGCGCCCGGTCCGCCAAAGGCGTCGCCATGTAGCCGCGCCACTTGTGCGGCTCGCTCATGTTCCAGGCGGTAATCAGCAGCAGCCCGGCCAAGGCCGGCATGGCAAGATACCCCGCCAGCGGTGCCGCCAGCAGCATCACGCCCAGGATCGTCACCGCGTGGACCAGCCCCGCAACCGGCGTCCGCCCGCCCGCATTCACATTCGTCGCCGTGCGCGCGATGGCCCCGGTCGCGGGAAGCCCGCCGAACAGTGCAGACCCGATATTCGCAACACCCTGCGCCAGGATTTCCGCGTTAGGCCGGTGTTTGCCGCCCATCATCCGGTCCGCGACCATTGCCGACAGCAGGGATTCGATGCTGGCCAGAAAGGCGATCACCAGCGCCGAGGGCAGCAGTTCCACCATGCGCGCATAGGACAGCGCCGGCAGCGCGGGCCAAGGCAGCGTCGAAGGCAAGGCTCCGAACCGCCCGTAAAGCGTATCGACCGGCAGCGCACCCAGCGCCACGATCCCAGACCCCAGTCCCACGGCCACGATCAGGCCCGGAAAGCGCGGGAACAGGCGCCGCAGTCCGACGATCAGCACCATCGTCCCCACTCCGATGCCCAGCGCCGCCGCATTCAGGCTTCTCCGCGCGGCCCACAGCGCTTCCAGCTTGCCGATGAATTCAGCCGGAACCGGCCCCGTGGTCAGGCCGAACAGGTCCTTCAACTGGCTTGCCCCGATGATGATGGCGATCCCGATGGTAAAGCCGTTGACCACCGGTTCCGGCACGTAGGCCACAAGACTGCCCGCCCGCAGCAGCCCCGCCACGACCATGATCGCCCCTGCCATCAATGTGGCGATCACCAGCCCGTCATAGCCAAATTGCACGATGACACCAAAGACGACGACGATGAACGCCCCCGTCGGACCGCCGATCTGCACCCGGCTGCCGCCCAGCAGGGAAATCAGAAAGCCGCCGACGATGGCGGTAATCAGACCCGTTTCCGGTCCCGCGCCCGATGCGACGGCGATCGCGATGCTCAGCGGCAGCGCGACCATCGCGACGGTCACGCCCGCGATCACGTCGCGGACACCCTGGTCACGGTCATAGGTCTGCAAAGTGGTCCACAGCTTGGGTGTCATGGCCGGACACTCGCACAACCCGGGCCGCCAGCGACTTGATTTGCATCAAGTCGCCACAAACCTGTGTCGCAAAACGAAAATGGCGGGGTTTCCCCCGCCATGTCCCTTAGTGAATCACCGCATCCTCTGGCCGGGGCCGCGACGACCCCGAAACCCGGTCTCCGACGATCAGCCCGTCGACGCCCGCGCTGACCGGGACCCGGTCTCCGTCGCGCACATCGCCCGCCAGGATCATCTCGGCCAGTTGATCCTGCAACGCCCGTTGGATCACCCGCTTCAGCGGCCGCGCCCCGAACACCGGATCGTAGCCTTCCTCGGCCAGCCATGCCAGCGCGCCCGCATCCAGATCGAGGTGGATATTCCGCCCCGCCAGCCGCTGTTCCAGCCGCTTCATCTGGATCGTGACGATCCCGGCCATGTCGCTGCGCGCCAGACGGTCGAAGATGATGGTCTCATCCAGTCGGTTCAGGAACTCCGGCCGGAAGTGCGCCCGCACCGCGTCCATCACGTCGCGCTTCGCCTGCGCGGGGTCAGCCCCGTCCGGCATCAGGCTCAGCGCCTGTGCGCCAAGGTTCGACGTCAGGATGATCAGCGTCTGCTTGAAATCGACCGTCCGTCCCTGCCCGTCCGTCAGCATCCCGTCGTCCAGCACCTGCAACAGCACGTTGAAGACATCGGGGTGCGCCTTTTCGACCTCGTCGAACAACACGACCTGATAGGGCCTGCGCCGCACGGCCTCGGTCAGCACGCCGCCTTCGTCATATCCGACATACCCCGGAGGCGCGCCGATCAGGCGACTGACGGCGTGCTTCTCCATGAACTCGCTCATGTCGATCCGCACCATCGCAGAGTCGTCGTCGAAGAGATACGACGCCAGAGCCTTGGTCAGCTCTGTCTTGCCGACACCCGTCGGGCCGAGGAACAGAAAGCTGCCAAGCGGCCGCCCCTCGTCGTTCAGACCGGCACGCGCACGGCGCACGGCATTGGCGACGGCCTTGACCGCCTGCTTCTGGCCCACGACCCGGCGGCCCAGTTCCTCTTCCATCCGCAGCAGCTTGTCGCGCTCGCCTTCCAGCATCTTTGACATGGGAATCCCGGTCCAACGCTCGACGACTTCCGCGATCTGCTCGGGTCGAACAGCCTCTTCGACCATCAAGTCGTCATTACTCTCGGCATCCGACAGTTGACGCTCCAGCCCCGGAATCACGCCATAGGACAGCTCCCCGGCCTTCGCGAGGTTGCCTTCCCGCTTCGCGATCTCCAGCTCGGCCCGCGCGCGGTCCAACTTTTCCTTCAGGTCGCGACCCGTTTCCAGCTTGTCACGCTCGGCCTGCCACTTCGCCGTCATCTCGGACGCGCGGTCCTGCAAGTTGGCAAGTTCCTCGGTCAGCTTCGCCAGCCGGTCCTTCGACGCGCTGTCGTCCTCCTTGCGCAGGGCCTCCTGCTCGATCTGCTTTTGCATGATGTCGCGGTCCAGCGCGTCCAGCGCCTCGGGCTTGCTGTCCACTTCCATGCGCAGACGGCTGGCCGCCTCGTCCATCAGGTCGATGGCCTTGTCCGGCAGGAACCGGTCGGTGATGTAGCGGTGCGACAGCGTCGCCGCCGCCACGAGGGCAGAGTCGGTGATCCGCACGCCGTGGTGCAGTTCATACTTTTCCTTGATCCCGCGCAGAATGCTGATCGTGTCCACCACGGTCGGCTCCTCGACCATGATCGGCTGGAACCGCCGCGCCAGCGCCGCGTCCTTTTCGACATACTTGCGGTATTCGTCCAACGTCGTGGCACCCACGCAATGCAATTCGCCCCGCGCCAGCGCCGGTTTGATCAGGTTGGCCGCATCCATCGCGCCTTCGGACTTTCCGGCCCCGACCAGCGTATGCATTTCATCGATGAACAGGATGACTTCGCCCGCCGCCGCCTCGATCTCCTTCAGGATCGACTTCAGCCGTTCCTCGAACTCGCCGCGATACTTTGCACCGGCGATCAAGGCACCCATATCGAGCGCCATCAGACGCTTGTTGCGCAGGCTTTCCGGCACGTCGCCGTTCACGATCCGCAGGGCAAGACCCTCGGCAATCGCCGTCTTGCCGACACCGGGTTCACCGATCAGCACGGGGTTGTTCTTGGTCCGGCGCGACAGGACCTGCATCGACCGGCGGATTTCCTCGTCACGGCCGATGATCGGGTCGATCTTGCCGTTGCGCGCCGCCTCGGTCAGGTCGCGGGCGTACTTGTTCAGCGCGTCATAGCCGTCCTCGGCGCTCGCCGAATCCGCCGTCCGCCCCTTGCGCACGTCGTTGATCGCGGCATTCAGCGCCATGGGCGTCACCTTGCCGGCGTCCAGCGCATCCTTTGCCTTTGACTTCACGATCGCCAGCGCGGTCAGCAGCCGTTCGACCGGGACAAAGGCATCGCCCGCCTTGGTGGCCATCTTCTCGGCCTCGTCCAGCACCTTGGCGGTCGCGTTGTCCATGTAGGTCTGCCCGGCGTCGCCCGTCACCTTCGCGATCTTCGCGACAAAGGCGTCGACCGTGTCGCGCACCAGCTTTGCGTCACCGCCGCCATGGGCGATCAGGTTCGCGGCAAGGCCCTCGCTGTCATCCATCAGCGCCTTCAGCAGGTGTTCGGGCAGCAAGCGCTGGTGATTTTCGCGCATCGCGATGGTTTGGGCCGCCTGGATGAATCCGCGCGACCGTTCCGTGAATTTTTCAAGGTTCATGGGTTTCTCCTTCAAAGCACCCGACGGCATTGGGTGCGCCCGCATTGCGGCACGCCCCGTCTCGGGCCTTGCGTTGAAGATGGGGGGCCACGCCCCCTGTTGCAAGTATCCCACACCTTGAAATCGTCACCAGACATGCAAAAGGCGCGCCCCTGCGGGACGCGCCTCTCAAGACCTTCGGGCCGGCTCAGTTCGTGGTCAGCGGATCGCCATCGGTGCCTTCCGGGCCAGATGGAGTCGGGAACACCGGGGCCGCACCGCCGTCGGGATCTTCGCCACCCGCAGCACCGTTGTCGGGGTCGACGGTCTGATCGACGGTGACACCGCCTACGGTCGTGGCAGACGAATCCGGGTCCACACCGGCGTCCGCCTCAGGTGCTGCCGTCGCGTCGTCGGTGCTCGCCTCCGGTGCCGGTGCCGGGTCCGCCGTCTCACCGGTCGGAGTCACGGTCCCCTCGGTCTCTTCGGGCGTCACATCGTTGCCACTCTGCTCGGGTGCCACATCATCCTGTGCCGGCGCCGCCACACCGGGCTCCTCAGCATCGGCAGGCGCATCCTCGGCAGGTTCCTCTGCCACAGGCTCTTCCGCCGCAGCATCAGCCGCAGGTTCTTCCGCAGGCTCCTCTGTAGCAGCTTCAGCCGCCGGCTGTTCAGCAGCGTCAGCCGCAGGCTCTTCGGCAGCAGCGTCAGCGGCAGGCCCCTCTGTAGCAGCGTCAGCCGCAGGCAATTCAGCAGCGTCAGCGGCAGGCTCTTCAGCAGCGTCAGCCGCAGGCTCCTCGGCAGGCGATTCATCGGCCGGGACTTCCTCGACGACCGGGCCGGGACCAACGGCCGCGCCGATCTGGGGCTGCGTCACAGCAATCGCCAGCGCGATCACCATCGCCACACCGGCCCCAAGGCCGACAATCATGAAAAACGGGTTGGAGGCGAAACCGCCGGTCTTCTGTGCCACACCGAAACTCCTTGTGTCGTGCAAGACGCACCTTTTCGACTGACCTAGGTCCAAGACCCGCTGCGGTCAATCCATCGCCGCATAGCGCACATAGGCAAAGGCCCGCCCGTCCGGCGACCAGCACGGCACGTTGATCGTCCCCTGCCCTCCGAACAGGTCCAGCACAGGCCAGCTTTCACCCCCCGCCTGCGGCATCATCCGCAACTGAACCGCCTTGTCGCGGGGATGAAACAGCGTGCCCTGCGGAAACGCGAGGTACAGCACGTGCGCTCCGTCCGGGCTGGGGTGCGGAAACCAGTCGACCGTGTCCGACGTCACCATGCGCTGCACGTCCGATCCATCCCGCCGCATCCGCCAGATCTGCGCTGCCCCCGTCCGGCCAGAGTTGAACCAGATCCAGCCGCCGTCCGCACTGTAGTCCGGCCCGTCGTTATGCCCCTCATCTTCCGCAAGGCCGGTCAACTGCACCTCGGCTTCGCGCATCACGCAGATTTCGTATCGCCCGCGCCGCCGCGCGCAGTAGGCGATTTCCGCGCCGTCCGGGCTGACGCCGTGCCAATAGGACGGCACATCCGGCACCACCTGCACCGGCTCGCCGCCGCTTACCGGCACGCGATACAGCGTCGACAGGTCGTCCACGTGCGACGACAGATAGACCTGCGACCCGTCCGGGCTGATGCCGTGGTCGTTGTTGCAGGCCACCACGTCGCCCGTGTCGATCACCGACACATCGCTGCCATCCAGCGGCACCCGCAGCAGCAGCCCGTCGCGGTTCACCAGCAGCCAGCCGTCGGGATGCCAGTTCGGTGCCTCGATCAGGTCGTCGGTCTGCCACAGCACGCGACTTTTCCCTCGCGCCAGATCGAAAATCTCCAGACTGCTTCGCATCATGCGCTCCCCGATTGCCCTTGCGTCCGGTTCGGACTAGACCCGCGCAAATCGTGAAAGGAAAGCCCGTGACCGATGCCAGACTGCCCGATGACCGCTTGATCGTGGCCCTCGACGTGCCCAACGTCATTGCCGGGCTCGACATCGCGACGCGTCTCGGCGACGCCGTGTCCTTCTACAAGATCGGCCTCGGGATGCTGACGGGCGGCGGGCTTGCGCTCGCAAACGAGCTGAAGCACGATCACGGCAAGCGCATCTTCCTCGACATGAAGCTCTTCGACATCGGGGCCACGGTCGAAGCGGCGGTGCGCGGCTTCACCCAGTTCGACATCGACTTCCTGACCGTCCACGGCGACCCCCACGTCGTGCGGGCGGCAAAGGAAGGTGCCGCCGGCAGCGACATGAAGATCCTCGCTGTCACGATCCTGACCTCCCTCGACCGCGCCGACCTCGACGCCTCGCTGATTCGCAAAGGGACCGTCTCGGACCTCGTCATCGACCGCGCCGCCCGTGCCTTCGCGGCCGGGGCCGACGGCATCGTCGCCTCTCCGCAAGAGGCAGCAGCAATCCGCGCCCTGCCCGAATCGGAAGGTCGCCTGATCGTCACCCCCGGCGTGCGTCCCGCCGGGGCGTCGCATGGTGACCAGAAACGCGTGGCGACACCCGCACTTGCCATGAACGACGGGGCCGACCACATCGTCGTCGGCCGTCCGATCTGGCAGTCAGACGATCCCCGCGCCGCCGCCCTCGCCATTCTGGCAGAAATGCGCCACCCCTAGGCCATTCAGCCTGTAAAGCGAAAAAAACGGTTGACGCGGAACTTTTTCGCGTCTCCTGCCGTTACTCATTCAATCGATAACAGGATGTGCAGCCCTGACGGCACATCGATTGAGGAGCAAACCGCATGACCCAGATCAATCTTGGCGACGTCCGTTACAACGCGACCGCAGGGGCCTTCGAGGCCCGCGTCGACATTCAGCGCGCCGGTCGCACCTTTCGCTATCCCTGCATGGTTTCGGGCCCTCTGAACATGGACATGGACCATGTCCGCACCGGTCTTGCCCGCCACGCCCTTCGGATGTCCGACAGCGGCTCATCGTTGATGTCGTCCATCTGATACTGTCCCGAAGGCCTGCTGCCGCAATCTCTGCCTCTGTCCCTTGACGATTGCCCTGTATGGCGCGACCTTCCGACTGGCCCGGTGTTCACCCCGAACACCGGGCCATTTTTATGTCAGTCGTTGATGTCGCGGTCCCAGACCTTCGGCTTGTCGCCCGGAATGCCGAACACCCGCCGCATCGCAAGGTAGGCCATCAGCGACAGCGCGGCGAAGATCACGAGGATCAGCGGCAGCGACGTCATCTGCACCAGCAGAAGCAACAGCGCCACGATCGCCGCCCCGACCGCAAATCCGAGAAAGATGTAGCCCGGCACCAGCACCTCAAGTGTCGCCAGTGCCAGCGCGGCCGACAGCCAGACCCACCACACCGTCGCCAGCATCACGCCTTGCCCCGCAACATGCGGAACGCATTGCCAAAGGCTTCGACCGCATCCGCGGGCAGGATCACGGTTTGCTGCCCGGCCCCCTGCGCAATCTTCGACAGCGCCTCAACCTGTTTCAGCGCGACCTGATACTGCGCGGCCTCAAGCCCGTTTTCCGCGATGGCGACGGCGACGACCTGCGTGGCATAGGCCTCGGCGTCGGCCAGCACCCGCCGCGCCTTGGCCTCCTGCTCGGCGGAATAGAGGTCCGCATCCGCCTGCAATTCCACCGCCCGCTTGCGCCCTTCGGCCTCTGTCACCTGTGCGCGACGTGCCCGTTCGGCGTTCAACTGCTGCAACATTGCGGCGCGTGTGGCTGCATCAAGGTTCACGTCCAGGATCTCGGCCCGCGTCACCTCGATCCCCCAGTCGTCCACCTGCTCGGCCAGTTGCTCCCGCACGGCGGCGATCACGCTCGACCGGTTCGACTGCACCTGATCCAGCTCCATTCGCCCGACCTCGGATCGTACGATCCCCGCCACGGTCGTCGAAATCGCGCCGTCCACGTCCCGGATGCGGTAGACCGTCTTTTCCGGCTCGATGATCCGGTAGAACACGCTGGTTTCCACCTGCACCAAGACGTTGTCGCTGGTGATCGCGTCCTGCTGCATCGATGGCAATTGCCGTTCCAGGATGCTGACCCGGTGCCGCACCCGGTCCAGGAACGGCACGATGAAGTTGATGCCCGGCCCCAGAACCTTATTCAGGCGCCCCAGCCGTTCGATCACGAACTTCTCGGACTGCGGCACGATCCGCACGCCGGTGACGACACAGACGATGATGAACAGCGCCAGCAGCAACAGGACAAGGTTCTGCCCCAGAAAGTCGCCAAGTTGCAGTTGCGGGTCCATCGGCATCACTCCACGGATAGTTGCCGCATTGCTAAGTCGCCCCCGCCTCCGTTGCAATGAAAAGCAGGGCCCTCACCTCGCATGGCCAGATCCGCATTCATCTGGCCGGTTAAACTCCCGCCGGAGGCATCCCTTAGATCGACGGGCGCACGGACCGCTATGGAAGCCGTAACCTATTGATATGTCACATTTCTATTTTACATAATATGTATCGCGTGCGAAACATTCGGTGTCCAATATGACGCTCAGACAAGACCCTTCACGGGTCTCATCCGGAGCCCCGCCGCCTCCAGCGCGGTCGCCGCGATGTCCACCGCCGTCAGCCCCGCCTCTGCATACATCGCATCCGGGCTGGCCTGATCGATGAAGCGATCCGGCAGAGTCATCGTCCTGACCTGACAGCGCCCGTCCAGCAGTCCGTCGTTGGCCAGATCGTGCAGCACCATCGCCCCAAACCCGCCGCGCGACCCTTGTTCCACGGTGATCAGCGCCTTATGGTGCCGCAAGAGTTGCCGGATCAGATCACGGTCCAGCGGCTTGGCAAAGCGTGCATCCGCCAGCGTCGGCGTCACCCCCTGCGCCGTCATCAGCGCACAGGCGCGGCGACACTCGCCCAGATGCGCCCCAAACGACAGGATCGCGACGTCCGACCCTTCCACGATGACGCGTCCTTTGCCGATCTCGATGACCGCGCCGCGGTCCGGCAGCGTCATGCCCTCTCCCGATCCACGCGGATAGCGGAACGCAATGGGGCCGGCGTCGTGCTGTGCCGCAGTGCGGACCATGTGCTGCAACTCCGCCTCATCCCCCGCCGCCATGACCACCATGTTGGGCAGTGCCGTCAGAAACCCGACGTCGAAGGCTCCCGCGTGGGTCGCGCCGTCCTGCCCGACCAGTCCGGCCCGGTCGATGGCAAAGCGCACCGGCAGGTTCTGCAAGGCCACGTCATGCACGATCTGGTCGTAGCCCCGTTGCAGGAACGTCGAATAGATCGCGCAGAACGGTCGCAGCCCGCTGGCCGCCATGCCCGCCGCAAAGGTCACGCCATGCTGCTCCGCAATGCCCACGTCAAAGACGCGCTTTGCGAACCGCGCCTGCATGATGTCCACGCCGGTCCCGCCCGGCATCGCCGCCGTCACGGCGACGATCCGCGGATCAAGGGCTGCCTCCACCGTCAGCGCCTCACCGAAGACCTGCGTATAGCTTTTCGCATTGGCCTTTCCCTTGGCCTGCACGCCAGTCGCCGGGTCGAACTTGCCCACGCCGTGCCCCTTGTCCGCGGCGGTCTCGGCCGGGGCGTAACCCTTGCCCTTCACCGTGCAGACGTGGATCAGCACCGGTCCCACAGCCCGGGTCCGCGCCGCGCGCAGCACCGGCAGCAACTGGTTCAGATCATGCCCGTCAATGGGCCCGATGTACGAAAAGCCGAGGCTCTCGAACAGCGTCCCCTGTGCGCCGCTGGCGGCCCCTGTCACCAGTTGACGCGCGCGCCTCGCGTGATCGCGCAGCGGGCCAGGCAAGGCGGCCTCAAACCCTTCGGCCAGCCTGTGCATCTCGCCCAGCGGTGACGCGTAAAGGCCCGAGAGGTATTTCGACATCGCCCCCACCGGCGGCGCGATCGACATTTCGTTGTCATTCAGAATGACGAACAGGCGGCGGCCTTCGGCACCTGCGTTGTTCATCGCCTCATAGGCCATGCCGGCGCTGATCGCGCCGTCGCCGATCACGGCAATCGCGTCGCCCGTGTTCATCCCCATGTCCCGCCCGACGGTGAATCCCAGCGCCGCGGAAATCGAGGTGGACGAATGGGCCGCGCCGAACGGATCATAGGCGCTCTCGGACCGCTTGGTGAAGCCGGAGATCCCGCCCTCCTGCCGCAGCGTGTGCATCCGGTCGCGGCGCCCGGTCAGGATCTTGTGCGGATAGCACTGGTGGCCGACATCCCAGACCAGCTTGTCCCGCGGCGTGTCGAACACCGCGTGGATCGCGACGGCCAGTTCTACGACACCCAACGACGACCCCAGATGCCCGCCGGTCACGCTGACGGCCTCGATCACGGTGTTGCGCACATCACGGGCGACACCGGCCAGCGTCGCGTCGGACATGCCGCGCAGGTCAGATGGTCGGGTCACACGGTCCAGATCGGGTGTCTTGGTCATGGCGTCCTCCTGACATGATAAAGGCGTCGCAAGGGGTTGCCCCATTGCGACGCCAGCCCTGTAGCCAACAGGAAGGGAACGAGGCGTCCGATGCCGGGAAGCGGGACACCTCTTGACGGACCACCGGGGTGGGTGGTCCGACGGCGCAGGCTCCGGCGGCGTCGCACCGCCGGAACCGAACCCTGGCCTAGACGATCACCGTCGTCGGGCCGGACAGGTCGATCAGGAACGACAGCGGCGTCGGATCGGGCTGCTGCTTGCTTTCCTCGGGCAGGGCGCGACCCACGGCAGCGATCACCGCGACGGTCAGCCAGATGCCGATGACGACCACAGCGGCATAGCCCGCGCCCTTCAGCATCAGGATGGTCACATCGCCGTAAAGCCGCGTCCTTTGGGTCGTGCCCAGAATGTTCGTTTCGTCGGACATGAGGCGGTCTCCTTCAGAAGTTCGGGGCATAGCCGTGGACCTGCGCCCAGGCATACCAGTTGTCGACGACCGTTCCCGTCAGCAGGATACCGATGCCGCCCGTCAGTGGCGTCAGGACCGCGAACCACCACGCCCAGCGATGGATGCCTTCCATCGTGGCGTTGAAGCCCATGGTCCAGCGCCAGAACAGGGCCGCACGTTCCGTGGCCGTGCCGCGGTCGACGATCTGCTCCAGCTCCCGGTCGCCGCCGAAACGGCTGACAGCGAGGATCGTGGCGCCGTGCATCGCGAACAGCAGCGCAGAGCCGTAAAGGAACGCGATGGAAAGCGCGTGGAACGGGTTGTAGAACAGGTTCCCGTAGGTGATCGAGAACAGGTTGGTCCAGTCCAGGTGCGAGAAGATGCCGTAGGGCACGCCCTCTGACCAGCTACCCATCAGGATCGGGCGAAACAGGTTGAGCGTGAAGATCAGCCACAGCAGCGCCGCGAAAGCCCAGCTGACGTGATGTCCCATGCCCAGCGCCGTGGCGCGGGTATAGGTCCTGATCCACCAGGCACAGCACCCGACGAGGAAGAAGAAGCTGGAGATCAGCCACCACCCGCCTTCGTTCAGTGGCGCAAAACCCAGTCCGTATTCCGGTGCCGGCGGATCGAGCGACAGCCAGAACAGGTCGCGCAGAAAGATCGCCGGGTTGTAGTCGACCTGCGCCCAGAAGTTCATCCCGATGATGAAAAACCAGGTCGCGAAGCCGACCACCGCCACCAGCCCGTAGGGGCCAAGGTGGACGGGTCCGATCTGCGCGTTGCCAAAGATTCCCGCAAGGGTCGAAAACCGGGCCTTGTCCGTGCGCTCGTAGTTCGTCGTGGCGTCGGCGGCGACCCCCAGTTCGACGGGACCCTGCACCTGGACGGCCGTGAAGATGTTTTGATATTCAGCCATGTCTCATCCCTCCAATCACAGGTTCACCCACCAGGGCAGTTCGTAGTACCAGTCCCACCAGACGATCCATTCCTGGAACCAGATGGTGCCGGAAATCACGATGCAGACCGCCGACCAGAACCCGGCCATCAGCGCCAGGAACAGGCCCAGACGGTGGATGCCCAGCGGCCCGATCGAGTAGCCGATCAGATCGCGGAAATAGGTGTCTTCGTGATCCGGCGTCTTGACGACGTCGCCCTTCCGTTCCGGGTTCATCGCCGACAGAATCAGCGATCCGTGCAACGCAAGCGCCAGCGCCGTGATCCAGAAGAAGCTGATCGCGACCATATGGGCGGGGTTGTAGTGGAAGTTGCCGTAGGCGTAGCCGGTGTTGTTCACCCAGTCGAGGTGGCTGAAGATGCCGTATGGAAATCCGTATCCCCAGGCCCCCATCAGTATCGGCCGGATCACCACCAACGTAACGTAGGCAAAGATCGCGACGCCAAAGGCGAAGGGGACGTGATACCCGATGCCCAGCTTGCGGCAGATCTCGACCTCGCGCATCATCCAGCTGACGAAAGCACCGATCGCGCAGATCGTGATGATCTGCCACAGCCCCCCCTGCAACAGTGGTGCCGCCCCCAGGCCGATCTCGAGGCTGGGCGGTTCGATGCTGATCAGCCAGGGATTCCACGTCGGACCCTGACTGGCACCGTAGAAAATCAGAATTGTGCCAAGCACGGCGAAAAAGAACGTCGTGACCCCGAAGAAGCCGACATAGAAAGGCCCCACCCAGAAATCGAACAGATCGCCGCCGACGAGGGTCCCGCCGCGGACCCGGTATTTTCTCTCGAAGCTGAGCTGTGCCATCTTCCCCTCACTCCATCAAAGGACAGGCCTCGGCCCGGTCATGGGGCGGTCTGTCGGTCCTTCATTCATCTGCTGTTCGCCGCGGGCGAACCGGTGATCCGCCCGCAGCAGGGTCGTGCCGGTGGCGCGCTACTCTATGGCGACCACTTCGGGGCCGAATGCGCGATTCAACCAGTTCGTCTCCGGGTTGGAGAGCAGAACCAGGTGGATCATCACCGCCAGCAGGAACAGGAAGACGCCCTGCGCCACGAAAACGCGGCGGGGGTCGAAAACCAGCCAGATCTTGTAGAACTGTGCCATGTCGTTGTTCCTTCCTTACCAGCTGAACCAGGGCAGTTTAATGTAGGTCAGGATATGGGCGACGACCGCGATCCCCGTGAAGATCGCAAAGCCGCTCATGTAGACCGAGTGCAACTCCTGCGCCTGCTCGTCCGTCAGACCTGTAAAGGACAGGTCACTTCTATCAGCCATCTTTTGTCTCCAAATATGAACTGACACCGCGCACCCCCCGCGGCCGGGTATTGACAGGGGCTCCTCCCCCGCCGGGTCTTCGCCGCCCGTTGGGACAGGCGAAATCGTATCCCCCTTTGACGGGGGAATGGTTTCACGCGCTGAAGATGTGCGGCGTGATGATGCGGGCCTGGCTCCAGGCGCTCGCGATGGGGCCTTTTTCCGGCAGCTCCATCCAGCGCGCCGTCTTCAGCGCCCAGGTCAGCAGCGACAGCGGCAGCGTGGCTGCGAAGATCAGCGCGAAGTAGGCGTAGTATTCGCGCTTCGGTGCCGCCGTGCTGCGACGCAGCAGGGGCGCGTCCGTCGTGAAGTCGGTCATGATCTTCCTCCCGTCGTGGTTTCAAGTGTGGCGACGGTGGCAAGCGCCACCCGGTCGCATCCGGCGTCGCGCGCGGCCCGTTCGGCCGCGTCGCGCAAGGTCTTCGTGGCAGAGATCCGCGTCAGGATCGGGTGCGTCGCCACGATGCGGTCGAGTGCCGCCTGCGCATCGACGTCCCACGACAGTTGCCGCTGGTTGGTCGGTGTCGCGGGGGCCGCGTCCATCTCTGACCCCAGCGGCAGGATGTGGAACAGCGCGTCGAACAGTCCGTTGCACACCTCCTGCAGCAGGTAGGTGGCGCCGGCGTAGCCCATGAAGGGCGTGCCGGTATGCCTGCGGATCGCGGCACCGGGGAAACTGGCGGGGATGAAGGCCGGTGCCGGTCCAAAGCCCTGCTTCATCTCGGCCATGTACATCTTCTCGTTGATCGACCCCATGACGATCAGCGGCCGCTTGGTGTGCATCAGGTGGCGCACCTCGTCGTTGTTCGTCTTCTTGCCGCGGGTGCGGGCGACGGCAAAGGCGCAGGGAAAGCCCAGATCACCCTCGAGGTATTTGCGGATGCCGCGGGTATAGGTCTCGTTCGCGACCACGGCGAATTCGCAGGTGGCAAAGAAATCCTGCGTCACCGACCGCCACAGGTCCCAGACCGGCTTCAGCGTGGAATGTTTCTCGGTCTCGATGAAGGGTTCCGGGTCCAGCCCCAGCAACTCCCCCAGACGACGCAGGAACAGCGTTGTCTGTTCGATCCCGATGGGGGCCTGAAGGTAGGGCTTGCCCAGCACCTCGCACAGGCCCCGCCCGAATTCGCGGTACATGCAGACATTGACGTCCGCGTTCACGAGGTTGCGCATCTCGGCCAGATGGGTGCCCAGCGGCATCACCATGTTGACCTCGGCCCCGATCCCCTCGACCAGTCGGCGGATCTCATGCAGGTCGGAGGGCATGTTGAACGTGCCGTACATCGGACCCAGAATGTTGACGCGCGGTGCCTCATCCGCCTCGCGCTTTCTCTCCGGCGGCATCCGCCCCTTGGTCTGGCCGAATTCGGTGAACAGCCAGGTCATTGCCCGGTCTGCAGATTCCCACTGATCCTCGTCGATGGTGCGCGGCAGGAACCGCTGGATGTTGGTCCCCTGTGGCGTGACGCCGCCGCCGATCATCTCGGCAATCGACCCCGTCACGACAACGGCGGGCAAGGCTGGGTCCAGCACGTCCCAGGCCCGCTTCATCGCAGCCTCGGTGCCCTCGCCCATCTCGGTTTCGCCAAGGCCCGTCACGACGATCGGCAACTCGTGCGGCGGCAAACCGTCGGTATAGTGCAACACGGACGTCACCGGCAGGTTCTCGCAGCCGACAGGCCCGTCGATGACGACCTGCAATCCCTTCACGGCACAGAAGGCATAGACCGCCCCCCAATAGCCACCAGCGCGGTCGTGGTCCGTCACCAGCATGATGCGCGCCCCCCGTTCATCTGGCCAGATAAACTCTGGGGTCCGGGGCAAAGCCCCGAAATGGGTTGGCGGGCGGGGCCCGCCGCCCCCCTGAAGAATGGCGCCGCGGTCATATCATCTGCTCCGCCGCAGCCGCGCGCGCCTGCTTGTCCAGCTTCTTCTGGTGCTGCGCGCGAAAATCGGGGCGCAGGTTCGGCGCGCCTTCCCAGATGCCCGCCGTGTCGCCCGACCCCACGCCCTCGAAGAACGCGCGCATCGTGTCCATGCGGCCCTTACCACCCATCGCGGCGGTGACGACCTGTTGCAGGCTGCCCGCCCCGGCGGGTCCCATCAAGGGACGTGCGGAAATCAGGTTGGTGAAATACAGCGCGGGAATGCCCATTTCCTTGGCCTTCTGCACAATCGGAGTCGTTCCGATGGCAAGATCCGGGCAGACACCCTCCATGACGGCCAGATCATCCTCGAGCGAGGCGCGAAATTTCACCGTCACACCCTTGGCCCGCAGCCAGTCCGCATCGACGGCGGACCAAGGCGTTTTCGGCAAGGCGGTGCCGACGTAGGGCACATCCGCGCCGCTTTCGATCAGCAGGCGCGCGACCAGCAGTTCGGACCCTTCGTAACCGGACACCGTGACCGTGCCCTTGACCTGCGCACCCATCAGCGCGGCCTTGATCGCAGGCAGAAAGGCGTTCTGTGCGGCAGCGATCCGGTCGGCGGCGATTCCGTAGGCATCACCGATCGCGGCGAGCCAGGCGGCGGTGCCATCATGGCCGACGGGGGCCGAGCCAATGACGGTGCGGCCCGCGGCCTGAAACTCGCGTACGCTGGCGGTGTAGAACGGATGGATCGCCGCGGCGACACCGCAGTCGAGGGCGGCGTAAAGTTCGCGCCATTCGCGAGTCGGCACGACCGGACCGGCGGCCAGACCCATCGGGGCCAGCATCGCGCCGATCATCATCGGATCGGCCGGGAACATCTCGCCCAGCAAGGCAACGCTCGGACGGTTCTCGGCGGCAGAGGCGGGGCGGGCGACCGGGCCGGATTCGGCCTCGAGCCGGGCGTAGTTCAGCATGGCGCCGGCCAGCACGTCCTTTGCCTCGGCATGGGTCGGGATGCCGAAGCCCGGCACATCGATTCCGATGATCCGCACGCCGTTGATGTCCTTCGGCAACAGCCGCAGCGGCACGCCGGAGGCGGTCGGCACGCACAGGTTCGTGACCACGATCGCGTCGTATCGCGCGGGGTCCGCCATCTCGTGAACGCTTTCGCGGATGTCCTCGAACAGTTTGCCGGTGACAAGGGATTCGGAGTTGAACGGGACATAGCCGACGGATCGGCGCGCGCCGTAGAAATGCGACACGAAGGTCAGGCCATAGACGCAGCAGGCAGAGCCGGACAGCACTGTCGCAACCCGCTTCATCCGCAAACCGACGCGGAGCGAGCCGAAGGCGGGACACATGGATTGCGGCTGGTCGTGGGGGCCTTTGGGGTAGTCCGCGGCGTAGCGATCCAGCAGGTCGGATTGGCCGGCGGCGCGGGCGGCCCTGTCCAGTTCGGACGTCGCGGAACAGAGGCCGGCCGTCGCAGGGGGCTCTGCCCCCGTCGGCAAGCCGATTCCCCCGGGATATTTTTCACCAGAAGAACCAGGGGCAGCCGCGACCAGCACGGTGCCATCCGCATCTTTGCTGACGTGGAAGCCCTCACGCGTCATCGTAGATGACCTCCAGGCTCGCTTTCGGTGTGCCGTGCTTGCCGCGCATGTCGATGTCGGTCGCGGGCACGAGCTGGTAGTCGCCGCCCGTGTCCTTGCTGTCGAAGAGGCCGAGGAGGCCATCCTGGTCCAGCGGTGTCGGGCGGACGGGGGGGGCGATGCCCACGGCCTCGGCCAGTCCTTCGAACATCGGACCCCATTGCGATTCGTGCGTGCCGACGATCTGGTAGTTCGCGGATTTCTTGCGCAGATCGTCGTTCTGCGGGATCGCGGCGAGGACGGGAATCTTGACGGCGGCAGCGAAGGCCTGCGCCTCGCCCGTGCCGTCATCCTTGTTGATGACCAGCCCGGCCACACCCACGTTGCCGCCCATCTTGCGGAAGTATTCCACTGCCGAACACACGTTGTTGGCGACGTAAAGCGATTGCAGGTCGTTGGAGGCGACGAGGATCACCTTCTGCGCCATGTCGCGGGCAATGGGCAGGCCGAAGCCGCCGCAGACCACGTCGCCCAGGAAATCAAGCAGGACGTAGTCGAAGTCCCAATCGTGGAAACCCAGCTTTTCCAGCAGCTCGAAGCCGTGGATGATGCCGCGCCCGCCGCAGCCGCGACCGACCTCCGGTCCGCCGAGTTCCATCGCGAAGACGCCGCCGCGCTTGAAACAGACATCCCCGATCTGCACCTCTTCGCCTGCGAGCTTCTTTTTCGAAGAGGTTTCGATGATCGTGGGACAGGCCTTGCCGCCGAACAGCAGAGAGGTGGTGTCGGATTTCGGGTCGCAGCCGATCAGCAACACGCGCTTGCCCATCTCTGCCATCATGTGGCTGAGGTTGGCGAGGGTGAACGATTTGCCGATGCCGCCCTTGCCGTAGATCGCGATGATCTGGGTCTTGGACGTAGGGGCACCCTGCGGCACCTCCAGCGTCGGTTCCGCCGCAGCCTCGTCGCGCAGGGCCTTGTCGTAGTCGCGCAGGTTCGGGACTTCGTCTTTCATGCGGCGTTCCAATCGAGGATCATTTTCAGGCAGGACGTGTCGGTGAAGGCGGTCCGATAGGCGTCGGATGCCTGCGTTGCGGGCATGGTGTGGGTGATGAGATCGGCGAGGTTCAGATCGCCCGCTTCGACCAGTGCGCGGACAGCGATCATGTCGGCGGGTTGCCATTCGGCGCTGATGCGCAGGCGCGCCTCGCGCATGAAGGCAGGCGGAAAGGCGAAGGACAGCGGTTCGGTATAGAAGCCGGCGAGGACGATCTCTCCGCCCCGCGCGAGGCGGCCGATCAGGTCGGGCAGCAGCGCGGATTGGCCGGAGACGTCATAGATCGACGCATAGTCGCGGCGCGTATCGGTGGCGGGGTCGATGACGTCATACCCTGCGGCACCGCTGCGGCGGGCGGGATCGATGTCCCAGACGGTCGGTGCCGGTGCGCCGGACAGGATCGTCAGGCGGGCCAGCAGGCGGCCAAGGGTGCCGTGGCCGACGATCAGGTCGGGGACGGCCTTGCCGGGTCCAGCGATGGCGTGGCGCGCGGTGGCGGCCAGGGCCAGCAAGGCACCGGAGGCCCCGAGACCCGCATCGATGCGCGTGACGCGGGTCGCGGTGGTGGTCACGATCCGCGCTGCAGCCCCGAACAGGCCAAAGGCACCGTCGTAGCAGTTGGCGCCCGGCACGAAGACGTGGGTGCCGACGGGCATGTCCGCGTCGGGACCAGCCTCGACCACCTCGCCCGCAGCCTCGTATCCGGGGACAAGCGGGAAGCCCATGCCGGGGAACGGTGGCATCGCGCCGGTGTAGAACAGTTTTTCCGTGCCGGTCGAAATGCCGGAATGATGGATCTGCACGGTGACATCGGCGGGACCGGGGGCCTTCAGGCCGACCTGTTCCAGCGACAGTTGACCAGGAGCCTGCAAGAGGACGGCGGTCGTGCGGATCATCTTGGCCCCTCCCGGTGTCGATGGGCGCGTCGATCCGCGCCGGTGTTCCTGTAACTTTAACTGGACACGGCAATGTGTCAATCAGTTTAGACATCAAAAGTGTCAACTTGGCCTGACAGTCTCCAGAACCGAGGTGATGAAGGGGCGGGCGACCGGGGCATGGCGCAGCGGATCGGTGAAGCCTGCCTGCCGCAGCAGCGCTTCGATCTGAGTGGCAGAGCGGGCGCGCCCGGTGCGCATCGCCATGCAATAAAGCGCAAAGTATGCGTCGCCCGCGCGGTTTAGCGCGGGGCCGCCGGTCATGGGTTCGGACACGATCAGGCGTCCGCCGGGCGGCAGGGCGGCATGAACGGCGCGCAGCAGGGTCAGGACCGTCGAATCAGCGTGGTCATAAAGAACGCGGACCAGCGTGATGGTATCCGCGCCGCAAGGCAGCAAATCGTCGCGGAAGGACCCCGCATGGATCGTCGTGCGACTGGTCAGACCCGCATGGTCGAACCGCGATGCGGCGTCCGGTGCGACGGCGGGCAGGTCGAAGAGGTCGAGGTGAAGATGCGGCTGCGACTGCCCCAGCGCGGTCAGGAACGCCCCGGTGCCGCCGCCCACATCCAGAACCCGCCTGCTGTGCTGCCAGTTCACGGCCGCGATGGTGTCGGCGGCGACAAGGCGCTGGCTGTCGGCCATGAGGGCGGAATAGGTCGCCGTCACGCGGGCGTCGGTCGCGCCGCCCGCGCCGAAGACATAGGGCCAGAAGGCGGCAAGCTCTGTTTCGACCCCGCCCCGAAAAAACGCGACGGGGTCGGTCAGGTCGCGGTAAAGGACGTCGTGATGCGCGATCATGCCTTGCAGACCCGGCACACCGGCAAGTGCCGCGCCGCGCGTCGTCAGGGACCACAGGTCCCGCGATTGCCGCAGCAGGCCAAGGGACGCGGCCCCGTTCAGCAGCACGATCATGCGGTCCTGCGGGACGTGGGACCGGGTGGCCAGCGTGGCGGTGTCGGCAGGGGCGTCCAGCAGTTGCGCGGGAATGTCGAGCCGCACGAGCGCCAGCAGGATCTGGCTGTGGCAGAACCCGGCGACAAGGTCGAACATCGCCTCGCCCTCGCGGCGGACAAGGCGGCGCAGCAGCGGCACGCGGGCGGCGCGGGCCTGAAAGGCGGGATCGGCAACGAGGCGAATTAGGCGCTGACGCAGGCCCGGGCGCGCGGCACGCGGCACCCTGTCCGCCTGCGCCGTCATTCGCCGGGAATGGCGCTGCGGGCGACGGCGGGCACGAGGCGATCGGCGTAGGTGCGGACCATCTGGGCCAGCGCCGCCTCTCCCGGACAGGCAGGGATGGAGGAGATCGCAGCAGCCAGCACATCGTCAAAACGGGCGACAGCGCCGTGGACCCCAAGCTGCGCGACGGCATTGGGGCGGCCATGCAGGTCGTCCTGCCCCGCGGGCTTGCCCAGCTCCTCGGCACCGCACAGGGCATCGCGCAGGTCGTCGGCGACCTGGAACGCTTCACCGATGCGGTCGCCAAGCTCGGCCCAGGGCGCGCCGTCCTGACCGGCGGCAATGGCCCCCATCTGGGTCGCGGCGATGAACAGGGCACCGGTCTTGGCGCGGTGATAGGCGGCAAGGTCGATCTGGCTCTCGCTCTCCCACCCTTGGCCGGCGCAGATGCCGAAGGGCATCCCGGTGCGCGTGGCAAGGACGTCGATCAGCGCCAGCGCGCGGTCGGCGGGGGCGGTGCGAGCAAGCAACTGGAACCCCATGACGATCAGGCTGTCGCCGGTCAGCACGGCAAGCGGTTCGCCAAATGCCCGGTGCAAGGCAGGTTTGCCGCGCCGGATGTCGGCGTCGTCAAAGCAGGGCAGATCGTCGTGGACGAGGCTGGCGCAGTGAATGACCTCGAGCGCGGCGGCCGCCGTATCGGCGAGTGCAGGATTGTCATCGCCGCAGGCCATCGCGACGGACAGCAGGATCGTCGGGCGGATGCGCGCGCCGCCGGGTGTCACGGCGTAATTCAAGGCCGCGGCCAGACGTGCGGGGGCGACGCCGCCCTGCCCCGTGCGAATGGCGGCTTCTACGGCGGCGTCGATCCGATCTGCCAGGCGCATGGACACCCTCCTCAACGAATGCCATATGAAACTGACATACTATATGTAAACCAGACTGGACACATTCCGATTCCGAGTCAACACTCGGCAGCATGGAGACACCGGCGGACATCGTGATAGTGGGGGCCGGGATCGGCGGGCTGGCGGCGGCCGTGCGGCTGGCGAATGCGGGCTGTATCGTCACGGTGGTCGAGGCGCTGGCGACCCCCGGCGGCAAGATGCGGACCCTGCCCACGCAGGCCGGCCCCGTCGATGCCGGGCCGACGGTGTTGACGATGAAGCCGGTCTTCGACGACCTGTTCGCGGATGTCGGCTTGCGGCTGGAGGATCATGTGACGCTGCGCCCGCTGGATACGCTTGCGCGACACTATTGGCCTGATGGCACGACGCTGGACCTGATGGCAGATGCCGAGGACAGCGCCGCGCGGATCGCGGAGGCTTTCGGCCCCGCCAGCGCCGACGATTTCCGCCACTTTGGCGCGCGGGCGGCGCGACTGTTCGCCGCCTTCGACGGACCGATGATGCAGGCGGCAGACCCCTCGCAGACCGCCTTGGCGCTAGGCGTCCTGAGCCAGCCCCGCCTGCTGGCGGACATGGCCCCGCACCGCACGCTGGCCGGGCTGGTGCAAACCGCGTTCCGCGATCCGCGACTGGCGCAACTATTTGCCCGCTATGCGACCTATGTCGGCGGAATGCCGGGTGCGTCCCCTGCCCTGCTCTCGCTGATCTGGGAGGCGGAGGCGCGCGGCGTCTGGACGGTGGACGGCGGGATGCACGCGCTGGCGACGACGCTGGCCGATCTGGCGCGAGGCTTTGGCGCAACCTTCCTCTACGACACGCCGGTGCGCCGTATCGTGAAGCAGGGCGGGCGCGTCAGCGGGGTCGTGACCGACCGCGCCACCCTGCCGGCCCGCATGGTGCTGTTCAACGGCGACCCCAAGGCGCTGCTTGACGGTCTGCTGGGCGACGCGCCGAAAGCCGCCGTCACAACCGGGTCGGTGACACCGCGCAGTCTGTCGGCGCATGTCGCAAGTTTTGCCGCCGTCCCCGAGGGCGTGCCGCTGTCGCATCACACGGTGTTCTTCGCCGCTGACCCGCAGGCCGAGTTCGATGCCATCGCACGCGGCGCGGTGCCGACCGACGCCACGCTCTACATCTGTGCGCAGGACCACGATGCCGCCCCCGGTGCCCTGCAACGGTTCGAGATCATCCGCAACGCCGCCCCCGTCACACGCGGGCGAAAGGACGAGGAATTTTCATGTCAGACCCTGATGTTCGACGCGTTGCGCCGCTTTGGCCTGACGTTTTCGCCCGGACCGGTGACGGTGACGGGACCGGCGGATTTTGCCCGCCTGTTCCCGGGATCGGACGGATCGCTTTACGGGCGATCCCCACAGGGCCTGACGGCAGCGCTGAAGCGACCGACCGCGCGGACGGCGGTGCCGGGTCTTTATCTGTGCGGCGGGGGGGCGCACCCGGGGGCGGGGGTGCCGATGGCCACGCTCTCCGCCCGGCATGCGGTCGGCGCGATGCTGAGCGACCTTTCTTCGACCTCGACGTCCCACCGGACGGCTATGCCTGGTGGTATGTCGACGGGATCAGCGACGACGGGCAAAAGGCCGTTTCCGTCATAGGGTTCATCGGGTCGGTGTTCAGCCCGTGGTATGCTTGGTCGGGGCGGCAGTATCCGGAGAATCACTGTTGCATCAACGTGGCGACCTACGGGCCGGGCGGACGGTTCACGATGACCGACCGGGGGCGTGCGGCGTTGACGACGACGCCGGACACGCTGACCGTCGGTCCGTCGCGGATGCATTGGAACGGCACCTCGCTGGTCATCACCATCGACGAGGTCAGCGGCCCGCCCGTCATCAGCCGCGTGCGCGGCACGATCACGGTGACGCCGCGTGCGATCACGCAGGTCGAACTGCCGCTGACGGCGGACGGCGCGCATGTCTGGCGCCCCTTCGCGCCGATCAGCGACATCACGGTGGCGCTGGAGGCGCCGGGCTGGCAATGGTCCGGCCACGGCTATTTCGACGCCAACTTCGGCACCCGCGCGCTGGAGGCCTATTTCGACTTCTGGACCTGGGGGCGGTATCCGACGACGGCGGGGGCGACCTGTTTCTACGATGCCGTGCGCCGCGACGGCAGCCGGTTCGACACCGCGATCGCCTTCGGCCCGGACGGATCGGCCCGCCACGTCGCCGCGCCGCCGCGAACGGACTTCAAACGGTCAGGCTGGCGGATCAGGCGAGAGACGCGGGCCGACCCCGGCACGACACCGCAGCAGGTGCTGGCCATGCTGGACGCGCCGTTCTACAGCCGATCCGCCGTCGCGACCCGGCTGAACGGCGAAGTCGTCACCGGCGTGCATGAGGCGCTGGACCTGACCCGGTTTCGCAATCCGCTGGTCAAGGCGATGTTGGTGGCACGTGTGCCGCGCCGCGCGGGCTGGTCACCTTCCGCGGAATCCGACACCGACCTTCTCTGACACGTTCTTCTGGTCGAGAATCACCCGGGGGATTAGCGGCATGCGACGGGGGCAGCGCCGCCGCTTGCGTCGCCTGCGTCACGCGCCGAGGGTCACGATCTCGCCCCCGGCGGCGGCGGCATCCTCTGCATCATGCGTCACCATCAGCACGGGCAGGGCCCGGTCGCGGGCGCGGGCGAAGACGAGCGCGCGGACCTGTGCGCGCAGGGCGGTGTCCAGACGGCCAAATGCCTCGTCCAGCAGCAGGGCGCAGGGGTCTGACAGCAGCATCCGCATCAGGGCGACGCGCGCCTTCTGCCCGCCCGACAGCGTTGCGGGGTCCCGGTCGGCGAAACCGTCAAGCTCCACGTCGGCCAACGCCTGCCGGACGCGGTTGCGCCGCATGGCGCGGCTGCCGCCGGGGGCAAGGCCGAACGCCAGATTCGCGCCCACAGACAGGTGCGGGAACAGCAGATCATCCTGAAACAGGATACCGACCCTGCGGCGGTGCGGCGGTTCGTCGGTGATGTCGTGACCGTCCAGCCTTACCCGCCCGGTAAAGCTGAAGGCCGGTGGCAGCGTGCCGGTGACGACCGACAGCAGCGTCGACTTGCCGATACCGGACGGACCCATGACGGTGACGACCTCACCCGGCGCGATATGGCGGTCGAGGGCGACCAGCGGTGCGCCACCCTTCTGGATCGCGATGCGGTCGAGGGTCAGGCCCCTATCCATGGTGCAGTCCTTTGCGGTTGCGCCAGACCAGCGCGGGGATCAGCAAGGCCAGCGCGAACGGCACCAGTGCCGCCCCGGTCTGCATCAGTCCGAACACCGCGATGGCCCGCCGGTCGCCACCGGACGACAGGGCCACCGCCTCGGTCGTCAGGGTGGCCACGCGGCCGCCGCCGATCAGCAGGGTCGGCAGGTATTGCCCGACGCTGACCGACAGGCCCACGGCGAGCGCGGTCAGCGCGGGGCGCAGCAGCATCGGCATCCGCACGCACCACAGCACGCCGTCGGGCGAGGCACCCAGCGCTGCGGCAACCATGCCGGTGCGGCTGTCCCAGGCGCGGAACGGATCGGCGAGCGACAGAAAGACGTAGGGCAGCACGAAGACCAGATGCGCCAGCATGACCGGCAGGCGTCCGACATCGGCCCCGACGTTCAGCAGCAAGGTCTGTAGCCCCGGCAGGAACGCCGTCTGCGGCACCAGCAACGGCAGATACAGCAGCCACAGCCCACGTTGGGTCAAGGTGCGGCGCTGGCGGTACTCGGCCTCCAGACAGCCGATCGTCAGGGTCAGGGCAACAAATGTCACCACGGCGGCGATCAGGGCAGTTTCCCACAATGCCGACAGCACGCCGTCCGCCTGCCGCATCCATGTCCTCAGCGTGAAGGCATCGGGCAGCGCATCGGGAAAACCCCAGAAGCCGGCGAAGGACCAGACCGTGAGCACGGCGAGGCCCAGCAGGACCGACAGCGCCGACAGGCTGCCAGCGGTCAAGGCGACGGCGCGCACCGCTCCGTCACGCGCGCCGCGATGGCCACTGGCGATCCAGTACCGGCCAAGGTGGGCCACGACGCTCTCTCCGACCCGCCACAGCACGAGCGCGCCTACCACAAGCGCCAGTTGCAGCAGGGCGGCGGCGGCGGCCAGCAGGCGCGCGGTGAATTCGGGCTGACCCATCCACTTTACGATCTGCACCGACAGCGGCGGCGGGGTGTTGGGACCAAGGATGATCGCGACATCGACGACGCTCATTCCGTAGGCGAGCACGACGTAGACCGGCAGGCGGATCTGGGCATAGACGCGGGGAAAAACGGTCTTGAGCCAGCCGGTCGTGCGCCCGTATCCAAGGGCCGCCGCGATCTGGCGCGCGCGCGCCGCGTCGGTCTGCGCGAGGGCGGCGAGAGTCATCAGCAGCAGGAAGGGCATTTCCTTTACCACAAGGCCGAGCGTCATGGTCAGACCCCAGGGGTCCTGCACGATCAGCCAGTCGGGCGGATTGGTCCAGCCGGTCACTGCAGGGGACAACAGCCGCGCGACCCAGCCCGAAGGTGCGATGAGGAATGCGAGGCCGAAGGCGGCGGCGGCGTGCGGCACGCTGAGCAACGGTGAAAGCAGGCGTTCGAGGGCGCGGAACGCGCGGGTGCCGGACCAGCCTGCAACCAGCAGCATCACGAGGGTCAGCGCGATCGCAGTCGTGGCGAGGCCGGTCGTCAGCGACAGCGTGACGCTGCGCGGCAGCCCGGGCCAGGCGGCCAGTGCGCGAAAGGCGTCGAGGTTCGGACCGGTCAGCCCGGCGGCGGGTAGATGCCCGAAAGCCGGCAGGACCGTGCCATAAAGCCCCGCCAGCACCGGGCCGAGCATTGCGACCAGCGTCAAGGCAGGGACAACGGGCAGGACGCGGTTCGTCATGAGCGGCAGGCCCGGCAAACAGGCGACGCAAACTGCCGCGACGGACGGCGTCGCCCGGCAGGTCGCCGGGCGTCCTGTCGCCGCTGCCGCGCCAAGGTTACCGAGCCACGCCGTAGCGGCTGGTCCAGTCGTCGGCAATGCGGGTCATCCAGCTAGGATGCGGTTCGGCTTGCACGGTGCCGAGTTCGGCGGGCGACAGGGTCGCGATGCCAAGGTCGAGCGCGTCGAAAAGCGCCTTCTGATCCGCGTCCAGCTTGTCCATCGCAAGCACGGTGCCGTAGCCGAGAATGCTGGGGTCCTGCGCGCGGGCCTGCGCCTCTGGCGACAGCAGGGCGTTTGCGACCACCATCGCACCGGCGGCATGCGGCGAATTGTAGGGGATCGCCACAAAGCTCGCGTTGCCGATGGTGCCCTTGTCCAGCACGAAGGTTCGCACCGTGTCGGGCAGTTCGTCGTTGGCGATCGCAGCGGTCGCGGCACCCGGGCTGAACGAGATCGAGAGGTCGATTTCCCCGTCCGCGATCAGCGGGAACATGGCGGTTCCGGTAGGCGGATAGGCGCGGCCTTCGCGCCAGAGCGTCGGGGTGAGTCGGTCGAGGTAGTCCCAGAGCGGCGCCGTGACCTGCGCGTAATTATCGTCCGTGGCGGGCTGTTGCAGCACCGCCGGATCATCGAGGAGATCGATCAGCACCTGCTTCAGGAAGGTCGTGCCCAGGAAATCCGGCGGCTGCGGATAGGTGAAGCGGCCGGGGTTGGCAGAGGACCAGTCGAGGATCGCCTGCATCGAGCCCAGAGGCTCCATGTCCGCGCTGTCGTAGTCGAAGACGACCTGCGCCATCGCCCAGGGGGATTCGTAGCCTTCAACCGACACGGTGAAATCGGTCTGGACCGTCTTGCCGTCTGTATCGACATACTGCCAGTTCGGCAGTTGTTCGGCGAAGGGGCCGAAGAGCAGGCCCGCGTCCTTCATCGCGGCAAAGTTCGCGCCGTTGATCCAGATCAGGTCGATGGCACCCTCGGCGTCGGTGCCCGCCTGCTTCTCGCTCAACACCCGCGTGACCGCATCGGCGGTGTCGGTCAGCTTCACGTGTTCAAGGGTCACGCCGTAGTCGGCCTGCACCATGTCGCCGATCCAGGCGATGAAATCATTCGTCGTCGTAGACCCGCCCCAGGCGTTCCAATAGACGGTCTGGCCGCGTGCGTCCGCCAGCACGGCCTCCCAATCGGCGGGATCGACTTGCGCGTGGGCTGCGGCGGGCAGGGCCAGCGCGGCGAAAAGGGCGAGGGCTTTCATGGCAGTCCTTTCAGGTGAACAACTTGGATGCGCCGTGGATGCGCAGGATGGCGGTCAAGAAACACAGGGTACCAAAGACCCACGATAGGGCGGCGAAGGCCGTCGGAAAGAGGCAGAGAAGGATGAAGAACACGATGGTTTCCGTCCCCTCCAGCAGGCCGTTGGAGTAGTAGAGCGACTTGATCCCCTGCGCCTGCGTCGTGATCCCACGCTTTTCCGCGAGGATCGCGTAACCCAGAAAGCTGGTGCCATTGACGTAGAAGCTGGCCAGCAGGAACGCGGCGGCAAGACCATTGGCATCATCATGGAACACGAAAGCCAATGGGATCGCCCCATAGAAAGCAAAATCGCACGCAATATCAAGGTAGCCGCCGAAATCCGTGCGTGCTGTCGCGCGCGCGACGGCACCGTCAAGGCCGTCGGCCATCCGACTTGCCAGCAGCGGGATCAGCGCCAGCCAGGGCGCGCCCATTGCGATGGTCAGCGCAGCCAGCAGGCCAAGGGCAAGGCCCAGCAGCGTCACGGCATTCGCCGTCCAGCCACGATCCGCCAAGGCGCGCCCCAGCCGGTTCAGGACCGGGTCGATCAGGCGGCGGGCGGGACGGTCGAGCATGTTGCTGTTTCCTTGGTCGTCGTGTCGTTCTGACGCAGGGGCAGCAGGTGTGCAATCCGCTTTACGGGAACGTGAGGGATTGAAACGCGCGCGGCCTGGCAGATGTGACGCCGGCCGGACAAGCATGTGATCTGTCCTGACCGCGGGCGAGTGGCCGCGTGGACAGGGTGCAGGGGAGCCAGCCCCCCGTCGCGAAGCGACTCCCCCCGGAGTTTGTCCGGCCAGATGAATGTGGATGAGGCGGTTGCGGTCAGGCCGTTGCGATCAGGTCATTGCAATGCGGGGGCGGCCGCGGGCGGTGACCCGCAGGTCGGCACCAAAGAACATCTCCTGCCCTTCGACGGTGGCGGCGTTGATCTCGCGGATCACGGCGATCTGCGGATCGGTCACACCGGCGGCATGGGCGCGGTCCGTTGCGGTCGCGGTCAGGGCCAATTCGAGCGCATCCATTGCGGCCTGCGGGTCTGCAAAGGTCTGCGGTCCGGCGTCGAGGTGCGCGGTGAAGCGTCCCGCGCCCGGTGCCGTGACGCTGCCGCTGGCCTGCATGACGACCTGCCCGACGACGGCCCCGATGGCGTTCGCGACATCCGCATGATCCGGCACGATCATCCGCGTGCCAAGGCGGTCACCGACCGCTCCGTAGTAGCTGGCCGCCGAGGCCCCGAGGCCGATCACCGGCACGCCGAGGTGCAGGCGCGTGGCGATCAGGCCGCTGTGCCCATCGAGACCCGCCAGCGTCAGCGGATGAGACGCGAGGCGTTCGGGCGTGACCTCGCCCCAGTCGCGGGTGTCGTCGGCGAAGGCTGCCTGCAGCAGGCAATCGGCAGTCTGCGCGGTCACCCGGTCGATGATCTGCCGGGCAAGGGAGGCGGAATCGGGGGCAATGCGCTGGCCGTCACCGCGCCGTTTGCGGGCGAAGAGGGTCAGCGCCTTGTCCGATGCGGTCCTGTCCCAGTGATCGGCAAGGTTCAGCACATGGGCCGCGTCCGAGGGGGTGACACCGGCGATCATCGCAAGCCCGCGCGTCACCAGCCGCATCAGGGCGGGCTGTTCCATCCGGGTCGTCACCACGTCGCCCATGCGGGCCGGACCCCGGGTGAGGCGGGCAGCCACCGCGGCCTCGCGCTTGTCGAGGTTCGCGGGCAAGGCGTGCCAGAGCGGCAGGACGAATTCAGCACCGTCCATCGGCGGGCCATCCTGTGCGAGTGCCGCGTCAAGGGCCGGATGCACGAGGTCCGGGTGGGTGTGCGCCAGCAACGCGACGGGCATGACGCGGCGGGGGCCAAGGCGCAAACCACCCGACAGCCCTTCGACGACAGAGACTGTACTGTCGCCACCGAGGCCCCAGGTCCGCATCGCCACCGCCTCGACCATCGTGCGGAAACCGCCGACCATCGCGCCCTGCGGATCGATCCGGGGGCGCCCGTCGGTCAGTTGGCAGATATCCGTCGTGGTGCCGCCGATGTCGGAGATCAAGGCGTCGGGCGTATCGGTCAGCCAGGCGGCACCGGCGACGGAGGCGGCGGGACCGGAGAGGATCGTCTCGATCGGGCGGGAGCGGGCCATCGCGGCGGGAATCAGCGCGCCATCGCCGCGCACCACCATCAGGCGGGCATCGACACCGATCGCGGCGAGATGCGCCTCGACCGCCGCGATGAGGCCCGAGATCATGCCGATCAGGCGCGCATTGAGGACGGCGGTCAGCGCGCGCTTTGGCCCGCCAAGTGCTGCGGAAAGCTCGTGCGAACAGGTGACGGGCAGGCCGGTCGCTGCGCGGATGACCGCGGCGGCGGCCAGTTCATGAGCGGGATTGCGGGTGGCAAAGCTGGCGGCGACGGCAAAGCCGGTCACGCCTGTCAGGGTCGCGAGAGCGGTGCGCAGGGCATCGACGTCAAAAGATGCGACCTCTGCACCTGCGTGGGAATGGCCACCGGGCAGGGCGATGACCGGGTCGCCGCGCAACGCCTGCTCGAGCCCCGCACGCCCCAGTTCGTCCGGGTCGAACCCGATGAAGACCAGGGCGACGCGCCCCCCCTGCCCCTCGACCAGCGCATTGGTCGCGAGTGTGGTGGAAAGGGAGACCATTTCGACCTCGGCCGCCTTGATGCCCGCAGCGGCGATGGCGGCGTCGATGGCCCCGGCGACCCCGATGGACAGATCCGGGCGGCTGGTCAGGGCCTTGGCGTTGGCCAGCACGCGGGTCGCGGCACCGTCCAGCACGGCCGCGTCGGTGTAGGTGCCGCCGGTATCGACGCCCAGAAGATAGCCCATGTCCATTCCCCCGATTGGCGGGTGAGGTTTAGCCGCAGGCACCCCCTGCCCGCCAGCCCCTATCTCCACGGGTCCGCCGGCGACCGGGTGCCGCAGGCGCGACGCTGCCGGGCCGCGTCAGACCCGCAGTCCCGCCAGCGCAGCGTCGCACGCGGGCCCACCCGCGCGCCACAGGGCAAGGCGCTGTTGCAGATCGCCGGCGACGTCGGGCCAGGTCAGGACTTCGTCCGGGTCCGCCAGACGCCAGAACTGCCCTTCGTCGCCGAAGATGACCTCTGCCTCTGCCACTGCCGGCAAATGTGCCACGAAGAACCAGAGCCGCAAGCCGTCACCGGTGCGGCGAAAAGCACGCTGCCAGGATATGGCGTCGGGCGGCAAGTGCAGGCCGACTTCCTCCATCGTTTCGCGCGCGACGGTCTGGAACGGCGTCTCATCTCCCTCGCGTCCACCGCCGGGAAAATCCCACATGTCGAAAAAGGGAATGTCGGGCCGATTGTCGCGGCGCATGACGATCAGGCGGCTGCCGATGAAAAGCGCGACTTTTGCCCCGTCGAACGCATCGTCGCTTTTCGCGTGATCTGCCGTTGTCGCCACGCAGTCTCCCCTTTATCCTGTCGCCATGCCCAGCCTTTGCCGCGATTGTCTGACGACCTTCGACACCGCGCGCCGGTGCCCGGCCTGCCGCAGTCCGCGCGTGACGTTCCACCCGGAGCTTTTCGATCTGACCATCGCCCACATGGATTGCGACGCATTCTACGCGAGCGTCGAGAAGCGCGACAACCCGAGCCTTGCCGACAAGCCGGTCATCATCGGCGGCGGGCGGCGCGGCGTGGTGTCGACCGCCTGTTACGTCGCCCGCATCCGTGGCGTGAAATCCGCGATGCCGATGTTTCAGGCGCTGAAGCTGTGCCCCGATGCGGTGATCGTGAAGCCACGATTCGACGCCTATGTGGAAGCGTCGCAGGCGATCCGGGCGATGATGGACGACCTCACGCCTGTCGTCGAACCGCTCAGCCTTGACGAGGCGTTTCTGGACATGACGGGCACCGCGCGGCTGCACGGTGCGCCGCCTGCGGTCATGCTGGCGCGGCTGGTGAAGCGGATGAAGGACGAATTGGGTCTGACCGGGTCCATCGGATTGTCTCACAACAAGTTTCTCGCCAAGGTCGCATCCGACCTCGACAAGCCGCGGGGCTTTTCGCTGATCGGCGTGACCGAAACGACGGAATTCCTGCGCCCCAAATCCGTACGGCTGATCTGGGGGATCGGGGCGGTCGGGCAGGAAAGCCTGGCCAAGGCCGGCATCCGCACCTTCGACGACCTGCTGCGCTGGGACCGGCGCGACCTGAACGACCGGTTCGGCGGCATGGGTGACCGCTTGTGGCAGTTGGCGCGCGGGCAGGACGGTCGCCGGATCAGCGCGCATGTGCCGGTGCGCGGTTTGTCGAACGAGACGACATTTCACGAGGACACGGCCGACACCGACATTCTGGACGGTCACATCTGGCGCATGGCCGAAAAGGTCAGCGCACGGGCCAAGGCCAAAGATATTGCCGGGCGCGTCGTGACGCTGAAGCTGAAGCGATCCGATCACGGGCTGATCACGCGGCGGCAGTCGCTGCGACATCCCACCCAGATCGCCGACACGATCTATCGCACCGCCCGCGCGCTGTTCGACGCCGCCGCCCCGCATCCGACCTACCGCCTGCTGGGCGTCGGCCTGTCGGAACTGACGCCGGACACCGAGGCCGACCTCACCGCCGACCTGCTGGATCCGGACGCCGCGCGCCGGGTGCAGGCCGAGCGCGCGGCGGACGCGATCCGACAGCGATTCGGCGCGGACGCGATCATCAAGGGCCGGGCATTGCGCTAGGGTCAGAACGGAAAGAACACCGGGATGGCGAGGACCGAAGCCGCGCCGACGATCAGGTTCATCGGCACACCGATCTTGAGGAAATCCGCGAAGCGGTAATCGCCTGCGCCATAGACAAGCGTGTTGGTCTGATAGCCGATCGGCGTGGCAAAGCTGGCAGAGGCCCCGAACATCACCCCCACGACCAGAGGGCGCGGATCGACGCCGGCCTGCGCCGCAAGCCCCACGGCAATCGGCGTCAGGATCACAGCAACGGCAGAATTCGTCACCATCTCGGTCAGGATCGAGGTGACGGCATAAAGGGCCGCCAGCAACAGGATCGGAGGCAAGCCATCCAGCGCGGGTGCCAGGGTATCGACGATCAGCTGCACCGCCCCTGTTTCCTGCAACCCGACGCCGACGATCAGCATGGCAAAGATCAGGACGATGATCTGAGCGTCTATGGCACCCCAGGCCTCTTCGCTGTCGATGCAGCGCAGGATCAGGATGGCCGCGACGGCAAGCAGCGCGAGGATCTCGATCGGGGCGACGTTCAACGCGGCAAGGCCGACGACCCCCAGCAGTGCAATCAAGGCGATGGGTGCGCGGGCGCGGCGATAGGCTCGGCCCGAAGACAGCGTCACCGTCATCATGTCACCGGCGCTGGAAAGTTGATCGAAGGCCCCCTGCGTGCCTTCCAGCAGCAGCGAATCGGCAGGGCGCAGGCGGGCGGTGCGCAGGTCGGGACCGACCTGATGGCCGTGGCGATGAGCACCCAGCACCCGCATGCCGTGGCGGTAGCCGATCGACATCTGGTCGAGGGTCTGGGTGCCGCCCCGTCCACCGCCCGTCACCATCGCCTCGGCGATCACGAGGTCGCCGTCGGCGGTGGTGGTCGGCGCGGCACCGCGCCGGTAACCGGTGATCAGGCCGGGGACCGTATGCAGGGTCAGCAGTTCCGACATCGTGGATCGCAGCACCACCTCGTCACCGGCCTTCAGCACGTGATCGGCCAGATGGTCGCGGCGCAGGGTGCCGCCCTGCCGGATACCCGTCACCTGAATCCCCGCATGTGAAAAGTCCACGACCTCGGCGACGGCCTTGTTCAGGCTGGCATAGGCATCGGTCACGCGCACCTCGGTCAGATAGACCGCGTCGCGCTTGGCCGCGTTGTCCATGCCGCCGGTGCGGGCCGGCAATAGCAACGGACCCAGCAGCGCCAGCGTGGCAAGGCCCGCCGCGATGGCGATCAGGCCGACGGGGGCGATCTCGAAGATGCCGAAGGGGGCAAGTCCCTGTTCAGCCGCCACGCCCGAGATGAGGATGTTGGTGGAGGTGCCGATCAGCGTCAGCGTGCCGCCCAGGATCGCGACGTAGGACAATGGAATCAGCAACCGCGTCTCTGCGATGCCCAGGGCGCGGGCAAGGCGGATGACGACGGGGATCAGCACCAGCACGACCGGAGTGTTGTTCACGAAAGCGGAGCCGATCATCGTGGCTGCGACGAAGACTGCACCTGCAATGAGGGGACGCGCCCCGGCCAGCAGCACGATGCGGTTCGACAGCGCCTCGAGCAGGCCCGTGCGGACCAGGGCACCGGACAGCACGAACATCGCCGCGATGGTGATGGGCGCAGAGTTGGAGAACACGCCCATCACGTTGTCGATGGGCACGAGTCCCAGCACGATGAACAGCGCCGCACCGCCGGCGGCGGTCACCTCGGGCGGATACTTCTCCCAGATGAAAGCGAACAACAGCAGGACGAGGATACCCAGAGCCACGAAAGGCGCCCAGTCGGCAGGAATGAATTCGGTCATGGCGTCCATCGCAAGGGGAGTGACTTACTCTGCCGCCAGCGCGCGGTCGTCGGCCGCCCCGATCGCGGCGATCCGGGCCGTGACAGCGCCCAGCACGCGCCGCAGATCGTCGAAGTCGGCACGCTTTTCCAGCGTCGCCTCGTTCATGTAGAGGGCGCGGTCGATCTCGATCTGAAGGGCGTGCTGGCGGCGGATCGGCTTGCCGTAGTGCTGCGTCGCGAAGGCCCCGGCAAACGGCGCATTGCGGACCACCCGCAGGCCCGCATCGGTCAGCGCGGCCTCGATCTCGGCCACGATGATGGCCGAGGCGGAGGCACCGAAGCGGTCGCCGATCACCACGTCGGGGCGGATGCCCGCGACGGCGTCCAGCGCCTCGTGCGGCATGGAATGGCAGTCGATCAGGATCGACCGCCCGAATAGCCGCCCCGATTCGTCCAGCAGTGTCTGCAAGCGGTCATGCCACGGCCGCCAGTGGCGCGTGATGCGGCCATGCGCCTGTTCCAGCGTGATCTTGCCGTCGTAGATCGCGCGCCCACCGGCCACGACACGGGGAATCACGCCAAGGCCACTGGCGACACGGGGATTGGGCGACAGGCGGCGCACCCCTTCGATGAGCGCGGGGTCCAGTTCTTCGGACGCGCGATTGAAATCGACGAAGGCCCGCGGGGTCAGGGCGGTCAGAAAGGGTGCGCCGTGCAGGGGCGCGTCGGCGAACAATTCGTCGACAAAGGCGTCTTCTGACGACCGCAGCACCGCGTCGGCAAGCCTGCTTTGGCCCTGAAACGTCTCTGTATAGGCCTGGCCACTGTGCGGCGAGGCAAAGACCACGCAGGTCGACCGCATCGCTGGACTGAAAAGCTGATACGCGGCGTGAGTCATGAAAGCTCCTGTTCCGCTCCACAGATAGCGCGTTTGCACAAAACTCCAAAAGCCCTTGATCCCCTCGAATGATCCTTTTATAGACCGCCTACCCGACGCGGTTTCGCCCGCGCCCTTGATCGTTCAGGGACGCAGTCGATCCGCAAACGGAATGGATGATTAGCTCAGCGGTAGAGCACTTCGTTGACATCGAAGGGGTCACTGGTTCGATCCCAGTATCGTCCACCAGAATTCGCGGGGGGCCGGCGACGGTCCCCTTTACTTTAACCCAAGGCGCAACCGCCGCGCCGCGACAAGAGGAGCCTTTCAGATGAAAGTTCGCAACTCCCTCCGTTCGCTCAAGCAGCGCCACCGCGATTGCCGCGTCGTGCGCCGCAAGGGCCGTGTCTATGTGATCAACAAGACGCAACCCCGGTTCAAGGCCCGTCAGGGCTGAAACCGGTCTAGACCGATCAAGCGAAGGCCGTGTCCGAAAGGGCGCGGCCTTTCGCGTTGAGGGGGCTGGCGCGGGACACGGGGAGTCGCTTAATCTGGTGCAACCCTGATCCGCAAAGGCGATTGAACATGCCCTTCCTTCGACCGGCCCTACCCCTTTTTCTTGCCCTGACCGCCGCACCGCTGGCGGCACAAGATGTGCTGTGCGGCGGCGAAGGCGATGGCGGCCAATGGCTGGCCGGGTCCGAGGCGGCCTCGGACATCGCCACGGCCGAGGCGTTCGGAGAGCAGATGGCGCTGGTCCTGAACGGCAACCGGTTCGTCGGCCTGTTCAGCCTGACAGCCACGACTGACGTGAGGATCGAGGCGGCAGGGCGCGGCAACGGCGACCCGACGCTGAGTTTGCTGGGGCCGGACGGGACCGAGACCGCCACCGACGACGATTCGGGCGGCAATGGTGCTGCCCGGATCGAGACGACACTCGAACCCGGCACCTATTGCGCCGTCGTGCGCAGCTTCGACGATGCGCCGATGACCGCCTTTGTCCGCGTCGGCCGGTCCGACATGGAGGCGCTGACCGACGGCATGACGGACGGGCCGGAAGCGACGACCGATGCCGACCGCGCGGCGAACTGCGCTGCGGCGACGGACATCGGGCCATTGGGTGACGGACCGCTGACCTATCAGGGGTCCGCTGCGGACGCAGGATATGCGCGGTTCCAGCTTGCGCAACCGACGGCAATCAGCATCACAGCCGACAACACGGATGCAGATCCCACCTTGATGCTGCTTGGCCCCGGGGATGCGATGATTGCCGAGAACGACGATTTCGATGGGCTGAACCCGCGCATCGATGTGACGGAGCCTCTGGCCGCCGGCACCTATTGCATCGCGCTGGATGCGATCAGCGACCGCGACGCCGCCATCGATGTCGCCGTCAGCGCCTATGATCCGGCTGCGGCCCTTGCCACGCTTTACGCCCGTGGCGAGGCGGCGCCGCCGTTGGACGGGTCGGTCGCGATCACCGACCTTGGTGCGCTTCCGGGCCGGTTCCGGCAGGACGTCCAGGTGAGCGGCGATGCGGCGTGGTTCAGCATGACGCTCGATTCCCCCGGCCTGTTGCTGGTCGAGGCGCTGGCCAGCACGCCGGAGGGCGACCCCTGGTTGGTGATCTATGACGATCTGGGTCGGGAGATCTCACAGGACGACGACGGCGGCGACGGAACGAACGCCCGTTTGGCCGCGCGGGTGCTGCCCGGCACCTACCTGATTGCCGTCAAGCAGGTCGCCGAGCAGACCGGCTTCGTGCGACTGCTGGCCGAACGCTACGTTCCGGTCGAATGATCGGGATGGGTCCGGGTGCGACCAGACCCATCCCGATGCGTCAGCGGAAGGCGTCGGTCAGCATCTGCGACACGGTCGATTGGTCCAGATACCCCGACACGGTCAACTGCCGGTCGCGCTGATACCGCCGGATGGCGTTCCGCGTGTCCGCGTCGATGGACCCGTCGACCGCACCGGGATCGAGGCCCAACTGGCTCAACCGTGCCTCGACCAGCCGCAGGCTGACCGGATCAAGCGCCAGTGCCCTTTCGGCGGCAGCCGCGGCGTCGTTGCCGGCTTGTTCCGCGCTAGCGCGCTGGAACTGCGCGATCCGGGCGTTCGCCTCGTCCTTGAAGGCCCCATTGGGATGTTCCTCCAGATAGGCGCGATAGGCCCCGGCGTTGCCCGTGCGCACGGCCCGGTCCCAGGTCTGGCGATCCGATTCAGCCGCGGCCGCGCGGTTGCGTTGCTGGATCGTGTCCAGCGCGGCTTTGGCCTGATCCGAAAACTGCCCGTCGGGATAGCGTTCGAGGTAGGACCGCAGACCGGCCTCCGTTCCGGTCGCACCGCTGTTGGCCCAGAAGGCCCTGTCGTCGCGCAGCGTCGCCTCGCGCCGGGCCTGGGCCTGCGCCTCGAGCTCGGCGGCGCGCGTGGCCGCCTGCCGGTCGATCAGGGCAATCTGGCCGGCTGCAAGATAGCCTGACTGCGCAGCGTTGTTCTGGCCCTGCCAGGCCTTGATGGCACCCCGCGTGCCGGGGCCGAAGATGCCGTCGATGCCACGAGTGTCGAACCCCAGCACCTGGAAATCGCGCTGGATGGCGCGGCGCGCCTCGAGCGGGAGGTTCAGCGCATCCTCTGCGGCCCGCAAAGACCGGTCGGGGTCGCGCAGGTCCCGCAGACGCGCGACGGCATCGGCGGCGTGCGGGCCTTGAGGATACCGGTCGAGGTAGCGCGTGTAGCCCGCCTCGTTGTCGGCGGTGCGTACGGTGTCCCAGAACGTGCCTTCAAGTGTCGCGGCCAGATCGGGCGTGACGGACGGGCGCGGTGCGGCGGGGGCAGGCGGGGCCGCCGTGCTGCCTTCGGACACCAGGACAAGCCGGCCCGGCACGAAGCCGGAGGCCGACAGGTCGCGGTCGCGTCGCACGGCCGCCACGATATCCCCGCCGGGCACGGCCACGACGTCGCGCAACAGATCGGCCGCCGCCGATACGGTGCCTTGGACCACCGTCACGCCGCTGGGCAAATCGAGATCGCCGATCCCGCTGCGCAGACCGCCACCGATGTCGCGGTCGTCGCCCGGGTCGCGCCCGAGGATCAGGACGGCGGCACCCGGCGTCCGCTCAAGCTGCGCCAGCAACGTTTCAACCGAGATCGCGCCGTTCGCGACGGAGAAGGCGGCAGGCGTCGCCGCATCGGTGGGCAGCAGCCATGTGCGCTGTCCATCGGTCACGAAACGGCCGGCCAAGGCCGCGACAAGGCGATCCGCATCCACTGACATGTCGGCAAAGTCGTTCGCCTGCGCCTGAAGATCGACACCACGCTGCGTGCCGAATACGGCAAAGCCGTTCGCTTCGATGTCCGCGCCTGCGTTGGCCAGATCGTTCGCCCCGCGCAGGTCGCGCAGCGTGTCGTAGTTCGAGATGCCGACGATCAGGGCTGCGTCCTGCGCCTGTGCCAGCGAGGCCGCGCAGATCATCACGGAAGAAAGCAGTAATTGGCGCATGGGCTTGGTCCTTGTGTTGGTCTTACGTGTCATAGCGGCGGCGATCCTCGATCACGAGGCCGTCGCGGGGCAGGCTGCCGGGGGCATGCAAGGTCACATCGCCCCGCAGTTTCAGGATATCCTTCACCGCAGTCTCCAACGTCGCAGCGTCCAGATCGGTCCCTTCGACCTGCACCTGCATGCTGTCGGAATCCCCGGCGCGATCCGCAATGACGCGCGCGCGGTCGGCACCGACACGGGAGACAAGGGCCGCGACCTGCTCGGGGCGCACGAACATGCCCTTGATCTTGGTCGTCTGGTCGGCGCGCCCCATCCAGCCCTTGATGCGCAGGTTGGTGCGCCCACAGGCGGATTGACCGGGCAGCACGGCGCTCAGGTCGCCGGTGGCGAAGCGGATCAGGGGATAATCGGGATTCAGGGTGGTCACGATGACCTCACCAACTTCGCCCGTCGCCACCGGGTCGCCGGTGCCGGGGGTGCAAATTTCCAGGATGACGCCCTCATCGACGATCATGCCGCTGTCGTGCGACGATTCGTAGGCGATCAGGCCAAGGTCGGCGGTGGCATAGCATTGCAGGCAGGTGATTCCGCGATCAGCGTAAGACTGGCGCAGTTGCGGGAACAGCGCGCCGCCGGACACCGCCGCTTTCGTGATGTTCAGGGTCACGCCCATCTCGTCCGCCTTGTCGAGGATCACCTTCAGGTAATCGGGCGTGCCGGCATAGGCCGTGACGCCGGCCGCGGCGGCGGCCTGCACCTGAAGTTCGGTCTGGCCGGTGCCGGCGGGCACCACGACGGCACCGACGGCCCGCGCCCCGTTTTCGAACATCGTGCCGGCGGGGGTCAGATGGTAGCCGAAACAGTTCTGCACCACGTCCCCCGCGCCGATGCCGCAGGCATGCAGGAACCGACCAAAGCGCCACCAGTCGGGACTGCTGCCGCCCGGTTCGTAGATCGGGCCGGGGGACTGAAAGATGTGGGTGATGTTGCGGACGGGAATCCCGCCAAAGGGCGGATTGTCGCGTTGCCAGTCCACCAGTTGCGATTTGCGCAGTACCGGCAGGCGGGACAGGTCACCGATCCGGACCACCTGCCCGCCTGCCAGACAAGAGCCCGGAGCATCCTCCACCCGCGCAATCTGCTGTTGAAGGCCCGCAAGCTGTGCTGTCGCACGAATCTTGGCGTCACGGGTTTCCAGATCGTCGTAAGGGGCGGTCATCGCGGTCTCTCCTGTCCGGGTCAATTCGCGACACTGTGCCGCCCTGGACAGCTGAAAGCTAGGGATGTGACCGCCCGCTATGCAATAACGCGGCGCTGTCAGACGATTGGATCAGGACGGTTCGGCGGAATTCCGACACAGATTCACCATCGCGCGCAGGACCTCGGGCGAGACGTTTGTCATGCCCGCGTTGTCCGCACCGGTGTCTGCATTCTCGGTCGCCGTGGCCTCGTCCGTCGGAGCCGCAGCGGTGTCGGAGGAGGTCATGTTTCCGACATCGCCGCTGTCGGCTCCGGCGTCAGCCGGCGGCATCTCGTTCGATCCGACGGTCATCAGGGTCGCGATGGCCTCCGTCTGGGTCGCCGGCTCCATCTCGAGGAACTGGGTGCAGGTCAGCGTCGGGTTGCCAGACCCGGTTTCGGGCTGTTCCGCGGTCTGAGCCGAGATCGCGGAGACACCAGAGATCAGGGCTGCAGTTGCGATGAATAGAATCTTGCGCATCGGTCACTCCTTGATGGGCGCAGCGGAGGGCTCGCCCTGTGGGATGGAAATGGTGAACGGCACCCGGAAGTTCCGGGTGCCGCCAGAACGCAGAGCGATCAGTTCGAGGTCGATGCGCTGTTGGTGCAGACCGTGACGAGCGCCAGCACCAGATCGGACTGGTTGCCCATGTCCCCGCTTGCCGAATCGCCCGCGGACGAGTCCGATGCAGCCATATCGGTCGAAGCCGCGCTGTCGGTGGTCGTCGTGCTGTCGGCGCTTGCAGTTGCGTCTGCGGCACCGTCAGCGGGCATGGTGCCGTCCATCGCAACACTGCCATCGGCGTTCACCGTGGCATCCGATGCGGTGTCGCTGGCAGGTGCATCAGCGGCCATCGATCCGGTCGCCGCGCTGTCCGCAGTAGCCGTGTCGCTGTCGGACGTGGCGGCCATGTCCGTGCCGTCGGTCGTTGCAGCGGCATCACCACCGCTTGCGGCGGCCGTGTCCGTGCCGGACCCGGACGCATCGGTCGACGTGCTGCCATCGGCCTCTGCCGTAGCAGCACTGTCCATCGGGGTCGCAGACGTGCTGCCCATTGCGGCGTCACGGCCGGCGGTCGCCAGCGCCTGCGCGCCTGCTTCCTGATCCGTCGGTGCAAGTGCCAGAAACTGGTCGCAGGTCATCATCGCATCGCCACTTTGCGCCGTAGCGAGGGTCGGCACGGTCGCACAGGTCATCGCAATGGCACTGATGCCCGTCAGAAGCTTGATCTTGAACATGAGACGTTCCTCTCTCGTCTGTGAGTTGGCAGCTATCGCCACCGCATGAGACAGGAATGCGGAACACGCAATTTAGTTTCTGAAACTGGATCAGCAGAGCAATAAATTGTCGATTTCAGGCAAGCCAGCGCTTGCGACGGCGGTAGCTGCGGACGTCGCGAAAGGATTTGCGGCCCTCGTCCGATACACCCAGATAGAATTCCTTCACGTCGGGATTTTCACGCAACTCGGCCGCCGGTCCTTCCATGACGACACGTCCGCTTTCCAGAATGTAGCCATGATGCGCGAACCTCAGGGCGACGTTGGTGTTCTGTTCGGCCAGCAGAAAACTGACGCCTTCGCGTTCGTTCAGATCCTTCACGATGCCGAAGATTTCCTCGACCAGCTGCGGTGCAAGGCCCATTGACGGTTCGTCCAGCAGGATCGTCTCGGGCTTGCTCATCAGCGCGCGACCGATGGCGCACATCTGCTGTTCACCGCCGGACGTATAGCCCGCCTGACTCTTGCGCCGCTCGCGCAGCCGCGGAAAATAGGTGTAGACCATTTCAAGGTCGGCATTGACCGCCGCCTTGCCTGCGCTGCGCGTATAGGCCCCGGTCAGCAGATTTTCCTCGATCGTCAGATGTTCGAAACAGTGGCGGCCCTCCATCACCTGGATGACGCCGCGCTTGACCAGCGCCTCGGGCGACAATTCCTGCACCCGCTCGCCGCGATAGGCGATGGTGCCCTTGGTCACCGCGCCGCGTTCGGAATGCAGCAGGTTCGAAATCGCCTTCAGCGTCGTCGTCTTGCCGGCCCCGTTGCCCCCCAGAAGCGCCGTGATGCCGCCCTTGGGCACCTTCAGGCTGACGCCCTTCAGCACCAGGATGACGTGATTGTAGATCACCTCGATATTGCTGACCTCCAGCAAGGTCTCGGTCTGTGCCTCGTCCAGCATGGTGCCGTGTCCCCTGTTCATCTGGCCAAATAAACTCAAAAAATCGGACGGCCCTGGGGCCGCCCGACGTAATTTACAGACAGCCCGACGTGATGCCGTTCTCGGCCGCATAGGCAGCCGCGTCCTCGGCGATCAGCGGGTCGATCACGCTCTTGTCCGGCGTGATGAAGTCGGTCAGCGGCACCCAGACCTTGTCGGCCGCGTTCCACTGCTGGACCAGACCCTCTCCGGACCCGGAGTGGTTCTGGCAGGACACGGTAAACTCCGGCCCGATACCTTCCATCCCCAACTCTGCCATGCGGGCGTTGGTGATCTCCAGCGCCTCCATGCCGTCGCGCATCTGGACCGCATCGATCTGCGAGGTGCCGGCCAGTTCCTGCGCCTTGGCGATCGCCTCGGCCGCCAGCATGGCGGTGTACATGCCACGGATATACAACACCGTGCCCATGTTGCTGCCGTCACCGGCCCCGTTGCCCGCGTCGATCACCTGGGTCCGGATTTCTTCCAGCACCGGATAATCCTGCACGCGGTTCATGTTCAGCGCCTTGTAGCCGTCGGCGGCCATGCCTGCGGGCAGCACGTCGGGTTCAGCACCCGCCCACCAGTTGCCGATGAACTGATCCATCGGATAGCCGACGTTCGCGGCCTCCTGGATGGCGACCTGGTTCTGCACGCCCCAGCCCCACATGATGACGTAATCGGGCCGCTCGCGCCGGATCTGCAACCACTGCGACTTCTGCTCCTGCCCGGGAGGATCGACCGCCAGTTGCGTCAGGGTGAAACCATGCTTCTGCGACAGCTCTTCCAGCGTACGGATCGGCTCCTTGCCATAGGCGGAGTTGTGGTAGATCAGCGCGATCTTCTTGCCGGACAGATCGTCACCGTTCTCGCTCAACAGATAGTTGACCGCAACGCTGGCGGCGTCCCAATAGGTCGCCGGATAGTTGAAGATCCAGGGAAACGTCTCGCCCGCTGCAGCCGAGGTGCGGCCATAGCCCAGCGTGTGCATCGGGATCTGGTCCGCCGTCGCCTTGGGAATCAGCTGATAGGTGATGCCGGTGGACAGGGGTTGATAGATCAGCGCACCGTCGCCCTTGGTCGCCTCGTAGCACTCCACGCCCTTTTCGGTGTTGTAGGCGGTCTCGCATTCGTTGATGCGGATCATCTCGCCGCCGATGCCGCCGTCGCGGGCGTTCAGCAGGGCAAAGTAATCCTGATAGCCGTCGGAAAACGGCGTGCCGTTGGCACCGTAGGGCCCGGTCCGGTAGCTGAGGTCCGGGATCACGAGTTCGGCCAGGGCGGGTCCGCTGGCCAGAAGGCCGGCAAGTGCCGCGGTGGCAAGGGTCTTCATCTTCATCTCAAGTCTCCTCCCAAGGATTGATCGTGACAGCCGGGTTGATCCCGGTCTTGGCGCGCGGGGACGTCCCCGCCCGGCATTAATATGGGAACGGCCACATACGCAGCTTCTCCTTCGCGACGCGCCACAGCTGCGCCAGACCATGCGGTTCCTTGATGAGGAAGAACATGATCAGCGCGCCGACCGCGACCAGTTGCAGATGGGCGACCGTGGCACTGGGCCAGCCCAACAGATCGACGCCCAGCACCTTCAGTGCGACCGGCAGCAGGACAAGGAACGCCGCACCCGCGAAACTGCCGAAGATGCTGCCAAGCCCGCCGATGATGCACATGAACAGCACCAGGAACGATTTGCTGATGCCGAACGCCTCGCCCACCTCGACCGCACCCAGATAGACCGCAAAGAACAGCGCGCCGGCGATCCCGATGAAGAAACTACTGACCGCAAAGGCCGACAGCTTGGCGGTCAACGGATTCACGCCGATGATCTCGGCCGCGATGTCCATGTCGCGGATCGCCATCCATTTGCGCCCGACGCTGCCGCGCGTCAGATTTCGTGCAATCAGCGCGCAGATCGTGACGAACAGTAAACAGATCAGGTATTGCGCAGCGGGCGCGGTTTCTGCCCCAGTGACGGCGATGCCACCCACGAACCGCTCTGGGGCGGAAATCTGGCCCGAGGCGGAGTAGTTGTAGAACCACGGCACCTTGTTGAAAAGCCAGACGAGGAAGAACTGCGCCGCCAGTGTCGCCACCGCCAGATAGAACCCCTTGATCCGCAAGGACGGCAGGCCGAAGGCCGCGCCGACCGCCGCCGTGATGAACCCTGCCAGCACGACGTGGATCAGGATGCTGACGTCAGGAAAGGCGGTCATCAATTTGTAGACGGCATAGGCCCCCACGGCCATGAAGCCGCCCGTCCCCAGCGACACCTGCCCGCAATAGCCCGTCAGGATGTTCAGACCGATCGCTGCAATGCTGTAGATCAGGAACGGAACAATGATCGCATTCGCCCAGTAGTCGTTGATGACGAACGGGATCACCAGCCAAGCGATGGCCAGAACCGCCCAATACCGCCACCGGTCGAACTTGATCGGAAACGTCTGGCTGTCCGCCGCATAGCTCGTCTTGAAATCGCCGGCCTCACGATACAGCATGACGCATCCCTTTCATCTGGCCAACTAAACTCCCGCCGGCGGCCCGCGTGGCCGGGCGTCGTGAGGCTTTGCCTCACGCGGTCGCACGACAGGTCACACACGTTCAATTATCCGCTCCCCGAACAGGCCCTGCGGGCGGAACACCAGAAAGATCAGCGCCAGCACATAGGCAAACCAGTTTTCGGTGGCACCGCCGACCATCGGGCCGATGGAGTATTCGAACAGCTTCTCGCCCACGCCGATGATCAGCCCGCCGACGATGGCACCGGGAATGGACGTGAAGCCGCCCAGCATCAGCACCGGCAGTGCCTTCAGCGCGATCAACGACAGCGAGAATTGCACGCCCGATTTCGCACCCCACATGACGCCGGCGACCAGCGCCACCATGCCCGCCAGCGACCAGACCAACACCCAGATGAAGTTCAGCGAGATGCCGACCGACAGTGCCGCCTGATGGTCGTCGGCCACGGCCCGCATGGCGCGACCCTGCTTGGTATATTGCGCGAACATGATCAGGCCCACGACCAGCAAGGCCGCGACGACGCTTGCCGTGATGTCCAGCTTGTCGATGAAGAAGCCGTAGAAATCATCGCCGCCCAGGTGCGCCGAGATATTCTCGACCCACATCGACCCACCCTGCGGGATGCCGACGTTCAGCGTCTTGATGTCTGACCCCCACATCAGGTCGCCGACACCTTCCAGGAAATAAGCCAGACCGATGGTCGCCATGAACAGGATGATCGGTTCCTGCCCGACCAGATGCCTGAAGACGAAAGTGTGCACCATCCACGCCAGCACGACCATCACCAGCAGGGTCAGCACGATTCCGAGCAACGCCGGCACCGTCCAGCCGAAATTGTGGATGTCCGTGCCAAAGGTCGCGTTGATGATGTGGCTGAACGGCACCTGCCCTTCCATGATGCCCACCAGCGTCAGTGCGGCGAACAGCGCCATGACCCCTTGGGCGTAGTTGAAGATGCCGGAGGCCTTGAAAATCAGCACGAAGCCCAAAGCAACCAGCGCGTAAAGCACACCCGCCATCAGGCCGTTGATCACGACCTCGATCATGTACAGGAATTCAGCGGACATCGCACACCCCCTCAGTCATGGGCCACACCCAGATAGGCATCGATGACCTCCTGATTGTTGCGCACCTCGGACGGGGTGCCGTCGCCGATCTTGCGGCCGTAATCCATGACGACCACGCGGTCGGACAGGTCCATGACCACGCCCATGTCGTGTTCGATCAGCGCGATGGTCGTGCCGAATTCGTCGTTCACATCGAGGATGAAGCGGCTCATGTCCTCCTTCTCCTCGACGTTCATGCCGGCCATCGGCTCGTCCAGCAGCAGAAGCTTTGGTTCCGCCGCCAGGGCGCGGGCCAGTTCCACACGCTTTTTCAGCCCGTAGGGCAGCCGCCCGACGGGCGTCTTGCGGATCGCCTGAATTTCCAGAAAGTCGATGATCCGTTCGACCACGGCGCGATTTTCGACCTCTTCACGCTCAGCGCGGCCTTTCCAGATCATCTGGGACAGCAGGCCCGTCTTCATGTGGGTCAGCCGCCCGGTCATGATGTTGTCCAGAACGCTCATCCCGTCGAACAGGGCGATGTTCTGAAACGTGCGCGCGATGCCGAGACGGGCCACCTGATAAGGCCTCATCGATGGCCGCTTTTCACCGCGGAACCAGACTTCGCCCTCCTGCGGATTATAGAAGCCCGAGATCACGTTCAGCATCGACGACTTGCCCGCGCCATTCGGCCCGATGATTGCCCTGATCTCGCCTTCGCGGATGTCGAACGAGATGTCCCTGATCGCCTCCACCCCGCCGAACCGCAGCGTGATCCCGCGCATGTCCATCAGCACGCCGCCGATCTGGCGGCCGTCTGCCGTGACATAGGGTGCAGCCGTATCCTTCATGCGCGGATATCCCCTTCATCTGGCAAGACAAACGCGTGCCCCGGTGATTTGGCGAAGCCAGATGCACCTGAGAGGCTGATGGGTGGCACGCGCATCATTCCGCCGCCATCCGCGCCGTCTGCACGACCCGCGCGTCACGGATCGCCAGCGTTGCCTTGATGCTGCCCTTGCGTCCATCCTCGTAGGTGACTTCCGTCTCGGTGTAGATCTGCGGCGCGCCGTCATAGAGCGCCGCGATCAGGTCGGCGAATTTCTCGCCCACGATGGCGCGGCGGACCTTGCGCGACCGCGTCATCTCTCCGTCGTCGGCGTCCAGCTCCTTATGGAGGATCAGAAAGCGGTGGATCTGGCAGGCGGCCAGCATCGGGTCCTGCGCGATGCTTTCATTCACCGCGTTCACATGCCCTTCCACAAGGTCCAGGACCTGCGGATGCTGCGACAGTTCCTGATAGGACGAATAGGCGATGTTGTTGCGCTCTGCCCAATTGCCCACGGCGGCAAGGTCGATGTTGATGAAGGCCGTGCAGTGGTCGCGGCCCGCACCGAAAACGACCGCCTCAAGGATGTTGGGATAGAACTTCAGTTTGTTCTCGACATACTTGGGCGCGAACATGGCACCGGACGCCAGTTTGCCCACGTCCTTGGCACGGTCGATGATGCGCAGATGGCCGGTGCCATCCTCGATGAACCCGGCATCGCCGGTCGCGACCCAACCTTCGGCGTCCTTGGTCGATGCGGTGCTTTCGGGGTTCTTGTAGTATTCCACGAAGGTACCGGGAGAGCGGTAGAAGACCTCTCCATTCTCGGCGATGCGCAGTTCCACACCGGGCGAAGGCACACCGACGGTATCCGACCGGACCTCTCCGTCCGGCTGCTGGGTGATGAATACGGTCGCCTCCGTCTGGCCGTAAAGCTGTTTGAGGTTCATGCCGAGGCTGCGGTAGAAATCGAAGATCTCCGGGCCGATCGCCTCGCCCGCCGTGTAGCCGACGCGCACGCGGGACAGGCCCAGTGTGTTCTTCAGCGGCCCATAGACGAGGAGGTTGCCGAGGCCATAGCGCAGGCGGTCCATCGCCCCGACCGGCTTGCCATCCAGCAGGGCAGGGCCGACCCGCCGGGCGATAGTCATGTAGTGATCGAACAGCCACTTCTTGAAGCGGCCCGCGTCCTCCATCCGGATCATCACGGTGGTCAACTGCGTCTCGAACACGCGCGGCGGGGCAAAGAAATAGGTCGGACCGATCTCGCGCAGGTCGGTCAGCATGGTGTCGGGGCTTTCGGGACAGTTGACGCAGAACCCGGTCCACATCGCCTGCCCGACGGAAAAGATGAAATCACCCACCCAGGCCATCGGCAGATAGGCCAGCACCTCGTCTCCCGCGCGCAGGTGGTCGAAATCGGCGGAGTTCTTCGATGTCTCGATCACGTTGCGGTTCGACAGCACGACCCCCTTGGGCCGCCCCGTCGTGCCCGAGGTGTAGAGCATCACGCAGGTGTCGTCATAGGTCCGCGCATCGGTCCGGGCCTGCATCTCGGTCCGGCGCTGCGATGTGCGCCCGCGGGCCTGCACGTCGGCGTAGGAGGTCATTGCCGCATGGTCGTAGCGGCGCAGACCCCTCCCATCGAGGTAGATGATCTGTTCCAGCGACGCGAGCCCCGCACGCGCTTCTGTCAGCTTGTCGACCTGTTCCTGATCGCCGGCGATGGCGAACCGCGCGCCGGAATGTTCAAGAGCGTAGGCGATTTCCTCGACTGCGGCCTCTTGATACAGCGGCACCGGGATGCAGCCGACCTTCTGCGCCGCGACCATCGCCCAATACAGCGCCGGACGGTTGCGGCCGGAAATCGCGATGTGATCGCCTGTGGCGGCTCCCATCTCCAGCAGGCCCAGCGCCAATGCGTCGATCTCGTCCGCTGCCTGCGCCCAGGTCCAGCTTTGCCAGATGCCGAATTCCTTTTCGCGGTAGGCCGCCTTGCTCCCATGCCGCGCAACATTCCGCGCCAGCAGATGCGGGATCGATGTCAGATCATTGCCCGGCGCGGCTGATGGCATGCGGTTATCCTCCCTCGCCCGGATGTCACCGGATCGCAGGACCGACGCCTCCTCGCGACGACCCCTCGTGCCATCATTGTGCGGTGTCGTCCGCCTTGCGTCAAATAATTTATGAACGGTCGTTCATTTAATTGCGTCGACCCCGATGTGTCGATTGCCAACGAAAACGGGCGGTGGCTTTCGCCACCGCCCAACTTCAGCGATATCCGGGAATGCAATCCGAAAGATCAGTTGAAGTTATAGACCACCGAAACGCCCAGGGTGTTGGACGCATCGCCGAATTCGTCATCGACCGAGTCGTCGAAGGACGTGGTCAGCGACGTGCGCAACGACAGTGTGTTGGTCATCGCGACGGACAGCGCCAAGTCGTTCGTCACCAACGTGGAGGTGTCGGAATAGATGACATCGGTATCGTTGGTGACGTAGGACGTCTGGCTCAGCGAACGGTAGTAGTTCGAGGAGAGAGACGCGGCCACTTCGGAGTTGTCGACGCCGCCGACAGTCTCGGTGTAGCGGTAGCCCGGACCGGCCTGAATGGACCACTGGCTGGTCGCATCGTTGAAGATGCGGTAGCCGACACCGGCACCGACGAAGACGTCGACAAAGTTGTCATCCAGGTTCTCGGCAGCACGGTCCTGCTGGGCGTCCAGCTTGGCGTAGCCGAAGTAGCGCGGACCGAAGTCGCGACGATAGTCGGCCCCCAGCAGCAGCTCGTTTTCGGTTTCGTCACCGTTGTCGGTGGCGTAATTGTAGGCGGCGGTGACGTCGATGCCGTTGACACCGTCGAAGGTACCATAGCGCAGACCGACGCCGACGGTGGCGTTGTCATCACCGGTACCACCGACGCCACCGTTGTCGTCATTGGACGCGATCGCGCGCAGTGCGACGGAGCCGTAGGTGCCCACGACGCGGCCCTCGTTGCCGAACCGGCCCACGTCGCGCTCTGCGTCCTCGGCGATCTGCTCCTGCAGGTCGTCGAACTGGTCCGCGGCGGCGTCTTCATTGCTAAAGGTCGTCGTCTGAGCAACAGCAGCACCGGCAATCGTGGCAGCGGCGGCAGCGACGACAAAGATGTTCACAGTCTTGGTCATGGCAGAATTTCCCTATTTCCTGACCTCGCAGCAGTGCGAGTCTGACAGGTAAATGCCTCCACTCCCGCTAAAGTTCGACACCCTGCGCCAGTTTTGGATGCCCTTGGCGACCATTGTATGGTTTTTGCGACATTCGCGATAGTTCGCCGGCGCCAAACACCCGAAAACATTCGATAATTGAAATCTCACGGGCGTGTGTTTGAAATAATCACCATGCGCCAGATTTTGTGATGGAACCGGTCCTCGCCCTATTCGGCCGGTTCCACAGGGGCAGGTGCCGTGACGCGGACGGCCGCATACTTGAATTCGGGGATCTTGCCGAAAGGGTCGATCGCCGGATTTGTGAGCAGATTGGCCGCCGCTTCGACAAAGGCAAAGGGCAGGAACACCATGTCGCGGGCGACGGCCCGATCGGCTCGCGCCATGATCGTGATCTCGCCTCTGCGCGTCGTCAGCGTCACCATCTCGCCGGGGGCAACAGCCATGGCGCGCAGGGTGTCGGGATGCAGGGAACAGTTCGCCTCCGGCTCGACGGCGTCCAGCACGCTGGACCGGCGGGTCATCGAACCCGTATGCCAGTGTTCCAGCTGCCGCCCGGTGGTCAGGACCATCGGATAGTCGGCGTCCGGTGTCTCGTCCGGGGGAATGACGGCGGCGGGGGTGAATTTCGCACGACCGCTGTCGCGCGGAAACCCATCGGCGAACATGATCGGCTGGCCGGGATCGGTCGGCGACAGCGACGGATAGGTGACGGCCTCACGCTCCAGCCTCTCCCAAGTAATGTTGTCGAGCGACGCCATCGTCTGCGCCATTTCGGCATAGACCTCGCGCGGGTGGGTATAGGTCCAGGGCAGGCCAAGGCGCTGGGCAAGGTCGGTGACGATCGCCCAATCCTCGCGCGCATCGCCCGGAGGTGGCACGGCAGGGCGGCCCATCTGCACCTGCCGGTTGGTGTTGGTCACGGTGCCGGACTTTTCCGCAAAAGCCGAAGCGGGCAGGACCACATCGGCAAAATTCGCCGTTTCCGTCAGGAAGATGTCCTGCACGACCAGACAGTCGAGCTTTGCCAGTGCTGCGCGCGCATGGTCGAGGTCGGGGTCCGACATCGCCGGGTTTTCACCCAGGATATACATGCCCTTGATCTGGCCGTCATGCACGGCGTCCAGGATTTCCGTCACGGTCAGCCCTTTCTCGGCATTGATCCGTGGGCCGCCGCCCCAGACCTCCTCGATATTCGCGCGGATTTCGGCGCTGGTGACGGACTGGTAATCGGGCAGGAACATCGGGATCATGCCGGCATCCGACGCGCCCTGCACATTGTTCTGCCCGCGCAGCGGATGCAGGCCGGTGCCGGGACGCCCGATCTGACCGGTCATCAGCGCCAGCGAAATCAGGCACCGCGCATTGTCGGTGCCATAGGTGTGCTGGCTGACGCCCATCCCCCAGAAGATCATGCCCGCCCTGGCCCCGGCAAAGGTCCGTGCCACGTCGCGCAGCACGTCGGCATCGATGCCGCAGATCGGGGCCATGCGGTCGGGGTCGTAGTCGCGCAGGTGGGCCTTCTCGGCCTCCCAGCCTTCGGTGTAGCCGTCGATGTACTGGCGGTCGTAAAGCCCTTCGTCGGCGATCACATTGCAGATCGCGTTCAGCATGGCGACATCGGTGCCGGGCTTGAATTGCAGCATGTGCGACGCGAACCGCTTCAGCGCCTGCCCGCGCGGGTCCATGACGATCAGCTTGCCACCACGCTTGGTAAACTGCTTGAAATAGGTGGCGGCGACGGGATGGTTCTCGATCGGGTTGGCCCCGATGACAATGGCGACGTCCGCATTCTCGATCTCGTTGAAGGTCGCAGTCACAGCTCCCGACCCCACGTTCTCGATCAACGCCGAAACGGAAGAGGCGTGGCAGAGCCGGGTGCAGTGATCGACGTTGTTGTGGCCAAAGCCCTGACGGATCAACTTCTGGAACAGATACGCCTCTTCGTTGGTGCATTTGGCACTGCCGAAACCCGCGACGGCGGTACCGCCGTGTGTATCGCGCAGCCCGCCAAGCCCACCCGCGGCGCGGCTCATCGCCTCCTCCCACGTCGCTTCGCGAAAGACGGTGCCCCAATCGCCGGGATCGACATTCATCCCCTTCGCCGGCGCATCGTCGCGGCGGATCAGAGGTTTCGTCAGGCGGTGCGGGTGGTGGATATAGTCGAAGCCGAAGCGCCCCTTGACGCACAGCCGTCCTTCGTTCGCGGGACCGTCCAGCCCATCGACATATTTCACACGGCCCTCCTTGACCTTCAGGCTGATCTGGCAGCCGACACCGCAGAACGGACAGACGCTGGCGACTTCCGTGTCGAAGTCCGCGCTGTCGCCGACCTGTGCGGTGTCCAGCACGGAGGCCTCCATCAGCGCGCCGGTCGGGCAGGCCTGCACGCATTCGCCGCAGGCGACGCAGGTGCTGGCCCCCATCGGGTCGTCCATGTCGAAGACCGGATAGGCGTCGGGCCCCCGAAACGCCATGCCGATCACGTCGTTCACCTGCACTTCGCGGCAGGCGCGGACACACAGGTTGCACTGGATGCAGGCATCGAGGTTGACGCGCATCGCGACGTGGCTGTCGTCCAGCAGCGGCACATGGACGAAATCCTTGCGAGGAAAGCGGCTGTCGCCGACACCCTGATGGGTCGCCATGGCCCACATGTGGCTCGACCTGTCGTGCGCCACGTCCTGCGCAGGCTGATCGGCCAGCAGCAGTTCCATCACCAGCTTGCGGGCCTTCACCTCGCGCGGCTGGTCGGTGGTCACGACCATGCCATCGGTGGGCTTGCGCAGACAGGACGCCGCCAACACACGCTCGCCCTCGATACTGACCATGCAGGCGCGGCAGTTCCCGTCGGGCCGGTAGGACGCCGCCTCCTTGAAACACAGGTGCGGGATCACAAGGCCTTGGCCATGCGCCACCTCCCAGATCGTCTGATCGGGTGCAGCCGTGACGGTCTGCCCGTCCAGCATAAAGGTGATGGTCTCGGTCATGGCGCAACTCTCCCGGGCGATGTCCCTGATCTAAGGCGTGCGCGGGCTGCCGTCACCACGCAGGGACGACTCTACGTTCACATTTTGCGCCAAGGCGGACAACTCATACCATTGACGGGCCACAGCCTTTGCCTGCGCGCAAGCATCCCGTTCATCTGGCCAGCTAAACTCCCGCCAGAGGCTGGTCCGGCGCAGCCGGGCCACTCAGGCCGGATAGTCGCGCACGAAAGCCCAGGTGTCACCCTCCGACAGGTCGGCATCGAAGCGGTAGCCGCCAGCGTCGAAATCGCGGATCGCCGTTGCATCGGTCAGCCGGCGGGTCACGATGAACCGCGCCATCGCGCCCCGCGCGCGCTTGGCAAAGAACGACACGACGCGAGGGCGACCCTCCTTCACCTCGAGGAATTGCGGCGTCACGACCCGCAGCTTCAGCGCCTTGCGGTCTGCTGCGGCAAAATATTCCTGACTGGCACAATTGATCAGCGTGTCGGTTCCGACGGCGGTCGCCTGCGCATTCAGCGCCTTGGCAATGCTGTCGCCCCAGAAGTCGTAAAGGTTCTTGCCGCGCCGCGTCTGCAACCGGGACCCCATCTCAAGGCGGTAAGGCTGGATCGCGTCGAGGGGGCGCAAGAGGCCGTAAAGTCCCGACAGGATGCACAGGTGGTCTTGCGCATGGGCGATATCCGCTGCCTCAAGCGTCTTCGCCTCGAGCCCCTGATAGGTGTCACCGTCGAACATCCAGGCGGCGGGCTTCACCGCATCTTGCGGCGGCGCGTCGCTGAACGCGCGGAACCGGTCCCGGTTCAGACGCGCCAGATCGTCCGACAAATCCATGAGCGCACGCAACTGCGTCAGGGTCTGCCCGCGCATCGTCTTGGCCAGTCGCACCGCGTCGGCCGCAAATTGCGGCACGGTCGGCGTCAGACCCGTGGGCGACAGGTCCAGCGATTTGGCGGGCGAGATGGTGACGAGCATGGGGCCTCCGCAACGTGTTGCCGGCGTTGTAGCAGGCCCGCCCCCGGATGCCACCCGCCGCCATGTCGCAGGTCAGCCGCCGCCTTGCAGGACCGTCAGGTAGTCGCGCAGCAACCCGGCCCTGCGCGGGCGAAAGCTGTCGTCGGTCAGGGTCGCGCTTCCAATCCGGTCCGCCTTGAACATGCGAAAATCATGACGCAGACAGCACCAGGCGAGCAAGGTGATGGACATGTCGATATAGACGGTCGCCAATGGCAGCACGCGCCGCGCCGTCGCGGCCCCTGTGGCGTCGCTGTAGCGGATATCGATGGCGCGTTCGTCCCAGATCGCCTGCCGGATCAGCGCCATGTCCGTGGCCGGTGCCGCGGGCCGTTCGAACCACCGCACCATGACGGCGGCGTGCTGGGCCTGACGTTGCTGCCGATCAGGCAGGGTCGCGATGATCTTGGCGAGCGCGGTTGCTGCGGCTGCGGCCAAGGCCCTGTCGCCCCGGTGTGGCACCTCACCCAGTCCCAGCAGCAACGCCTCGATCTCTTCTCGGGTAAAGGTCTGCGGTGGCAGGGCGGAATCCTCGGTCAGCGTGTAGCCATACCCCGGTGCCCCGTCGATCAACGCACCGCCCGCGCGCAGCGTGTCGATGTCGCGATACAGCGTGCGCGGTGACACGCCTGTCTCTGTCGCCAGCCGCGCGGCCGTTATCGGCGCAGGGTGTCGAGCAGGCGGAACAGACGGTCGGTGCGGGCCATGATGATCCTGACGGAAACTGACAGGGGTGATCCCGTAGTATGGCCTCAGTCACGTTTCACAAAGGAGAAAAGCCATGTTGACCCTGTTTCACGCCCCCCGCAGCCGTTCCACCCGCATCATCCAGTTGCTGCACGAACTCGACGCCCTCGATCAGGTCGATGTCCGCATCGTGGACCTGCCGCGTCAGGATGGCAGCGGCGCGCGCGACCCGGCCAATCCACACCCCGAGGGCAAGGTGCCGCTGCTTGTCCACGACGGGGTCGAAATCTGGGAATCGAATGCGATCATCCTTTATCTGACCGACCTGTTCGGCACCCGGCCCTTTGCGCCGCAGCCCGGCGACCCCGATCGTGGCCGGTATCTGAGCTGGCTTGCCTGGTACGGCAACGTGATCGAGCCGGTGCTGGTGACAGAGGTGGCGGGCCTGTCGCATCCGATCCTGACGGCGACCTTTCGCGGCCGTGCCGAGTTGGAAGCGCGCCTGATCGCGGCGCTGACGGATGCGCCCTTTTTGATGGGCGACCATTATTCCGCCGCCGATCTATTGCAAGTCTCGCCCTGGACGTGGTTCAGCGATGCGGCCCCCAAGGCGCAGGTCGTGCAGGACTGGATCGCGCGGTGTTCGGCAAGACCCTCTGGCGCGGCCGCATCAGCCTTTGACGAGGCCGCGACGGCAACGCCGCACCGGATGGCTTCAGCCGTCTGACAGCACCGCCAGAAAGGCATGGCCGAACCGTTCCGCGTGACGATCGCCGATCACGCGGGCGACAGCGCCCGCGTCCGCGCTGCGCAATTGCGCCACCTTGGCCAGTTGGGCCGCGGAACAGGACATCGGCTTGTCCAGCCCATCCGGTCCGCGCGCCAGATCGGCCTGCACGGACAGCAGGCGATCATAGACCACACCCTCGGTCCGCCCCGCCAGCTTCATGCGGGCGGGGTGAACCTCCTCGACGGCTCCCGCGATGACCTCGAGGAACGCGCGACCGTAGCTTTCCAGCTTCTTGGCACCCACGCCGCCGATGCGGGCCATCTGGTCAAGCGACGCGGGTTTGCGTTCCGCCATTTCGATCAGGGTCTTGTCGTTGAAGATGATGTAGGCCGGACCGCCCGCCTGTTCGGCCAAGGCGCGACGCTTTGCCTTCAGCGCGGACAGCAGCGGCGCGTCTTCTTCGCTGACCATCGCGCGTACGGCCGGGCTGAACTTGGCGTTGGTGACGGTATCCTTGCGCAGGGTGATCGTCGCCTCGCCCCGCAGGATCGGCCGCGCAGCGTCGGTCATCCGCAAGGCACCGTGCCGCTCGGGATCGGGGCGGAACAGGTCGCGGCCCAACATCTGGCGAAAGATCGCCTGCCACTGGCGCTTGTCCCAGTCGCGCCCGACCCCGTAGGTCGGCAGGCTTTCGTGACCGCGTTCACGGATCTTGGCGGTATCGGCCCCCATGACGATGTCGATCAGATGGTTCGCCCCGAACCATTCGTCCGTCCGCAACGCTGCCGACAGCGCCATGCGCACCGGAGTCGTGGCATCGAAGGCCTCGGCCGGCTTGTCGCACAGATCGCAGTTGCCGCAGGGTTGCGGGTCTTCGCCGAAATAGCGCAGCAGGTTCAGGCGGCGACATTCCAGCGCCTCGGCCAGCCCCAGCAGCGCATTCAGGCGGCCATGATCGGCGGCGCGACGTTCGGTTGGGGCCAGCCCCTCGTCGATCTGCTGGCGGCGATAGCGGATGTCCTCGGGGCCATAAAGCGTCAGCGTTTCCGCCGGTTCGCCGTCACGGCCCGCACGCCCGATCTCCTGATAATACCCCTCGATCGACTTGGGCAGGTCCGCGTGGGCGACCCAGCGGATATCCGGCTTGTCGATACCCATGCCAAAGGCGACCGTGGCCGTCACGATCAACCCGTCCTCCTGCTGAAAGCGGCGTTCGACGTCGCGCCGCGCCTGCGCGTCCATCCCGCCATGATAATGACAGGCGGAATGGCCCGCCTGCCCCAACGCCTGCGACAGTGTTTCCGTCTTGGCCCGCGTGCCGCAATAGACGATGCCGGACTGTCCCTTGCGCGCGGCGGCAAAGCCCAGGATCTGGGTGCGCGGGTTGTCCTTGACCGCAAAGGCAAGGTGGATGTTCGGCCGATCGAAGCCGCGCAGGAACGTCGCGGGCGGCTGGCCCGCAAACAGCTTCTGGACGATCTCGACCTGCGTTTCAGCGTCCGCCGTCGCGGTGAAGGCTGCCAGCGGGACGTCCAGCATCGCGCGCAATTCGCCGATCCGCAGGTAATCGGGGCGGAAGTCGTGCCCCCACTGGCTGACGCAATGCGCCTCGTCCACGGCGATCAGCGTGACGTTCGCCTCGCGCAGCATCCGTTGCGTGCCAAAGGACGCCAGCCGCTCGGGGGCCATGTAAAGCAGCTTCAACGTGCCGGCGGCCAGTTGCGCCCAGACTGCCTCCGTCTCTTCCTCGGTATTGCCGGATGTCAGCGCACCCGCCGCCACCCCCGCCGCCTGCAAGCCGCGCACCTGATCGCGCATCAGGGCAATGAGGGGCGAGATCACGACCGTCACGCCGGGACGCACCAGCGCGGGCAATTGAAAGCACAGGGACTTGCCGCCGCCCGTCGGCATGATCGCCAGCGTGTTGCGCCCGGCCACGACGGCGTCCACGATCTCTTCCTGTCCCGGTCGAAACCCGTCGAATCCAAAGACATCGCGCAGCAGCGTATCGGCCTGCATCGTTCACCTGTCCATCTCTTGCCTGTTGGCCCACAATTTCATGGGCCGAATCGGTAAACAAGTCCCGAACGTGCCTTGGCGCGCAACGTGATCCCCTTCATCTGGCCGATAAACTCCCCCCGGAGGGGCCGAGGCCACACCCCTCGCCCCGTTGCCAACAGGATCGCAACCGCTTAACCCACGTCCCAACAAAGGAGCCGCGCCATGGGTGAAATCACGCTGGTCCGTCACGGGCAGGCCAATTCCGCCGCCACGACCGAGGCGGAGTATGACCGCCTGTCGGGCCTTGGACACGAACAGGCGGCCTGGCTTGGCGACTGGATGCGCGAACACGACCGGCCCTATGACGTGGTGCTGTCCGGCACGCTGCGCCGCCAGCGCGAAACGGTGGCCGGCATGGGTTACGCGGACGCCGGCACCGACGACCGGCTGAACGAGATCGCCTATTACGACCTGACGCACGAGATGAAGACCGTTCACGGCCGAAACCGCGCCGGACCCGAGGATTTCGTCACGCATTTTCCAGCCACCCTGACCGCCTGGCGCAAGGGTGAAATCGGCGGGGCCGAATACTACGACGATTTCCGCGCCCGCGTCCGCGACGTGATGGCGATGGCGGCACAGCCGGGTCGGCGCGTGCTGTGCGTGTCGTCTGGCGGGATCATCGCGCAGGCGATTTCCGACGTGCTGGGCCTTGATATCCCGCAGATGGCGCGGGTCGCTCTGCCGATCCTGAATACGTCGATCCACCGCATTCAGGTGACGGATCACGGGCCGCTCTTGACCTGCTACAACGCGGCCCCCCATCTTGATACCGCCGCGCGCGCGGATCAGCGCACCTTCTATTGAAAGCCCACCCATGCTGACGCTGCATCACAATCCCTTTGCCATTTCCGCCGTCGCCGCCATCGTGCTGGAGGAGTTGGAGCTGGACTACACTCCGGTTCTCGTGGACTTCCGCGTGACGGCGCAGCAGGCACCCGCCTATCTCGCGCTGAACCCCAAGGGCCGAGTGCCGACGCTGGAAACGCCGAGTGGCGTGCTGACGGAAACCGGCGCGATCCTCGACTACCTCGCAGCCGTGCACGGCCCGCATCTGGTGCCCGACGATGCGTTTCAGGCCGCCCGGATGCGCGAGACGATGTATTACCTCGCGGCGACCCTGCATGTGAACTATGCCCACGCCCTGCGCGGGGCGCGTTGGGCGGATGCAGAGGCGTCCTGGGCCGACATGACCGCCAAGGCACCGCACACGATGGCGGCGTCACTGGCGTATCTTGAAGGGCATCTGGATTTCGCGCCGTTCGCCATTGGCTCAAGTCTGACGCTGGCCGATCCCTGGCTGTTCGTGCTGACGGGATTTGCAACGCGCCTGCACATCGATCTGGCGCAGTTTCCGAACCTGTCGGCGCATCAGGTGCTGATGAACGACCGCTATGCCGTGCGGGCCGCGCGCACCAAGGGGATGATGGCATGACACACCTTTGGGTCCGCGCCGAAAGCCGCGATAACGAGGCCCGCGTCGGCATCATGCCGCAGGGCGTGGCCGAACTGATCCGGCAGGGCATGCGCGTCACGGTCGAGGACAGTCGCCAGCGCATCGTGCCCACCGCGGACTATGCAACCGCCGGGGCCACGATTGAGGCCGAAGGGTCGTGGACCGATGCACCCGCCGACGCGCTGATCTTCGGTCTGAAGGAACTGCCCACGGACGGCACCCCGCTGCGCCACACCCACATCATGTTCGGTCACGCCTACAAGGGTCAGCCTGACGGTCGGGTTCTGCTGGATCGCTTCAAGGTGGGTGGCGGGCGTCTGCTGGACCTTGAATACCTGACAGAGGAAGGCGGTCGCCGTGTCGCTGCCTTTGGCTATTGGGCAGGCTACGCCGGGGCCGCCGTCAGCCTGATGTGCTGGATGGCGCAGCAGCAGGGCAAGATCATGGGACCTGTCCGCGCCGTGCCAAGCCGGGCGCATCTGCTGGCCGACCTGCAAGGCGACCTTGTGCGGATCGGGACGCAACGCCCCACGGCGCTGATCATCGGTGCGCTGGGACGGGTCGGCACCGGGGCCGCGGACCTCTGCCGCGACATGGGCGTCGCCACGACCCTGTGGGACACGGCCGAAACCGCCGGCGGCGGGCCGTTCCCCGAAACCCTGCAGCACGACCTGTTCCTGAACTGCATCCTCGCCCGCCCCGGCACGCCGGTCTTCGTGCCAGCCAGCGCCAAGGTCGCAGATCGCAAGCTGTCGGTCATCGGCGATATCGCCTGCGACCCGGACAGCGACTTTTCCCCGATCAAGGTCTATGACCGCGTGACCACATGGGACGCGCCCGCCCTGCGGGTCCACGACGCGCCACCGCTGGACGTCACCGCCATCGACAATCTGCCGTCGCTGATGCCGCTGGAATCCTCGCAGGACTTTGCCGATCAGCTTCTGCCGCACCTCGCCACGCCCGCGTCGGACGTCTGGGCGCGGGCAAGCGCGTTGTTCGACCGGGCCACGGCCTAGTCCTTGGGGCGGAAGATGCCGTAGTAGGCCCAGTCCGGCAGGAACTGCCCCACCCGGAACAGCCAGGAAAAGACCGTCGGAAAGCTTTTCTTGAACCGCGTCGGGTTGTTCATGTGGTCGAAGACCTCGGTCGCCGCCGCGTCCGGTTCCATGATGAACGGCATGTCGAAGTCGTTTTTTTCGGTCAGTTGCGTCTTGATGAAGCCGGGATTGACCACCTGCACGCGCACGCCGGTCTTGCGCAGGTCGGCATACATGCATTCCGCAAGGCTCATAACGGCCGCCTTGGACGCGGTATAACCGATGGTGCCGGGCAACCCGCGAAACGCCGTCAGGCTGGAGGTCACCACGATATGGCCCCGGTCGCGGGCGGTGAAGTCACCGATGACGCTGCCGACGACGCGGGACGCGCCAAGGTAGTTGATGTTTGCCATCGCCTCGGCCTGCGTGCTGTCCCATTCGGACGACTTCATCGGCCAGTAGACGCCGGCCAGATAGACGACGCCGTCGATCTCTCCGACCTCCTCGCGGGCCGCCTCGACCGCCTTCAGGTCAGAGACATCGACGGTGACATAGGTCGCCTTGCCGGGCAGTTCGTCGACCAGCGATTTCAGGCGATCCTCGGACCGGGCCGACACGACAAGTTCCACGCCGACGCGGCTCAGCTTATGGGCAAGGGCACGGCCCAGACCCTCGCTTGCGCCGACGATCCAGTATCTCTTGCCTTGCCAGTCCATGTCTTCCGCTCCTGCTTTGTCTGACTGACAGATAGGGTGCGGTCAGCCGTCCTCAAGCCGGGTGGCGGACAGAAGGGCGATTGCGAGCAGCTTCAACCCGCAGGGAACGCCTGCGTAAAGCCATGTCAGCAGGGTCAGGGACCCCGCTGTGCTCTCGCCGTCCGACCGGAACCCCGCCTGCTCCAGCAAGGGCAGCAGAAGCGCCGCAGCGAAGGCCAGCGTTAGCTTGTTCACGAGGGACCACAGCCCGAACCCCTGCCCGCCGTTGGGCGAAACCGTCGCCATGCGCCGCGCGAACATGGCCGGCAGCAGGGTCAGGTCGGCCCCGATGCTGGCCCCGGACAGCACGCAGACGACGGCAAAAGCCATCTGATCGCCCCCCCCCAACCGCAGGGTATAGCCAAAGGACGCGACCGCCAGCACCATCGCCGCCAGCAGCACCCGCTTTGCGCCGAACCGCCGGGCGAGCGCGGACCAGACCGGCGACGACAAGGCGGCGGCGAGGAAGAACAGGACGAGCAGCGGCCCCTCCCACCCCGGTGCCTGCAGGCGGCTGTCGACGTAGAACAGGAACAACGTGGACGACACGGCCAGCGGCGTCGCGTTCACCAGCGCCAGCAGCAACAGGCGGCGGGTGATGGGGTCGGCAATGATGGTGCGGATCGGCGTCGCTTCCGCGACCGTCCGCCCCTTCCATTCGGTCCACATGACCGCCGCGGCGATCAGCGTCAGCGCGGCGAAACCCCAGGCGAAGACGGCGAAGGGGGCCGCGACCGCGCCGATCAGCAGCGTCGGTGCGATGGCGGCGACACAGATGCCCAGCAAGGCACCCGTCTCTCTCCAGGCTGCAAGCCGGACGTGGCCTTCGCCGCCCGCGCCGGCCTTGGCGATGCCCTGCGCATAGAAGTTGATCGTCAGGAAGGAGAACGCGCTGAACAGCGCCGTGATCGTGATGCCGAACCACCACAGCGGGGCCATGGGCGGCGGCACGGCGAAGAGGCCGAGCATCGCGAGTGCCAGCGCCACCGCGCCGCAGGTCACGGCAAGCGCCTTGCCCTTGTCCAGCCGTTCGCTGATCCAACCCAGCACGGGGTCCTGAACCACATCCACCAGCCGCAGTGCAGCCAACAGCGCGCCAAGCGCCGTGAGGCTGACGCCGTAGGTATCGGCGTAGTATTTCGGCGCGTAGATGTAGATCGGCAGCCCGGCCGCATTGATGATCGCGGCGAACAGCGCAAATGCGGGAAGGCGGGTCAAGACACCTCGTCCGTGGGCGGCTTCGTCCAGGATCGGAAGGTCGCGCCTTTCCACCAAAGCTTGACCGCCTGCCAGTGGATCAGCGCCAGAACACGCCGAGAGCCGAAGGGGCGGCGCAGGATCGCCTTGAGGATGCGGGTATTCGTCAGCGGCTTGCGCGACCCGTATAGCGTCGCGACAAGACCGCCTTCGCCCCGCGTATAGTCAATGCGGATGTCGATGGCGTCCGGCGTGATATCAAAACGAAACACATATCCGCCTTCGATCGGTTGAAAAGGCGAAACATGGAAGATCTTGTCAGCCGTCAGCGTCACGTCCTTCGTGATCGGCGCAAGATTCGGGCTACGGCACAGGTAGGCATGACGGTCGCCGAAGGTATTGCCGACCTCTGCGATCACGCAGCGCAGGACGCCTTCATCGTCATGGATCAGCCAGAAGCTGACGGGGTTGAACACATGACCCAGAACGCGCGGTTGCGCCAAAAGATCGATGCGGCCCGCAAGGGCGATACCGTTCGCCGCCAGCACCTGCCGCACCCAGGCCGCACCCTGCCCGTCCTTCACCCTGCCGCCGTGGTCGCTGTCGTGCAGCGACATGACACCGCGCCGGTTGCGCCCGAACAGCGACGGGCCGCGCAAAGGGGCCTCTGCATCGCAGATCACGTAGTCGATGGAGTAGCGAAAGGCGTTCTTAACCGCGCCCTTGCGCCCGTGAAAGGTCTGCCCGGCGATATGGTCGATGCCAGGGGTCATGGCCCGGTCACTCTGCCGCCAGCTCAAGCCGCTCGTTCGCGTTCAGCGCGGTGACGACGTCATAGGCGGACGACAGGCCGTCCTCGTGAAATCCGTTCTTCATCCAGGCACCGCAGAACCACGTCCGGTTCATGCCGTTCATCAGCCGGGCCTTGCCTTGGGCAGCCAGCGCCGCTGTGTCATAGACCGGGTGGCGCAGGCTGGTCTGGTTCCAGATCAGGTCTTCCCGGATCGGGCGGGTCGTGTTCAGCGTCACCATGTAGTCCTGCGGCCCAAGCCAGGGTTGCAAGGAGTTCATCCAGTAGGTCAGGTCGATCTGGTCGCTGCGCTTGTCATGGCTTTCCGTGTAGATCCAGGAGGCCCAGACCTTGCGCCGCTTGGGCATGATCGCGGTGTCAGAGTGCAGGACGACATCGTTCGCCTGATAGCGTACGGCCCCCAGCACGGCGCGTTCATCGGGGGTCGCGTCGGCCAGCAGGGCCAGCGTATCGTCGGAGTGGGTGGCGAAGACGACCTCGTCGAAGTCCTCCCATTCCGCGCCCTGCGCGCGCACTTGCACGCCGACAGGCGTGCGCCGCACCGCGGCGATGGGGGCCGACAACCGCACATCGACACCGCGCGCGCGCAGATCGTCGCCCAGACGGCGGACATACTGCGTGCTGCCGCCCTCGACCGTATACCACTGGTGCTGGCCGGTGGCCCCCAGAAGGGCGTGGTTGTCGAAGAAGGTCAGCAGCGTGAAGGCCGGAAAATCGAGAATCTTTTCTTTGGGGGTCGACCAGATCGCACCGGAAAACGGCAGCAGGTAATGGTCCCGGAAATAGTCCGAAAGGCCGAGCTTGGCCAACAGGCCGCCGATGGTCAGGTCGGTGTCCCGACAGGCCGCAAGGCCAAGCTTATTGAACCGCAGGATGTCGCGGATCATGCGCAGGAAATGGGGATTCGCCACGTTGCGCCGCTGCGCGAACAGCGCGTCGAGCGAGGTCAGGGCGTATTCCAGCCGTCCCCCGTCGAAGGACGCGCCGAAGCTCATGTTGCTTTTCACCACGGGCACCGACAGGTGGTCGAACAGTGCCGTCAGGTGCGGATAGTTGGCATGGTTGAAGACGATGAAGCCGGTATCGACGGCCACGTCGCCTTGCGGTCCGGCCATCCGTGTGCGGGCATGACCGCCAAGGCGCGGGCAGGCTTCGTACAGGACGACCCGGTGATCCCTTGCCAGCGCATGTGCGGCGCCCATGCCCGAGATCCCGGCCCCGACAACGGCGATCTTGCGGGGCAGGTTCGTGAAGGTTTCGAATGGCATGGGGGCGTCATCTCCGTCGCGCGCAATGGCAAGTCACCACATAGCCACGCAGGCGCAGGGGAAAGAGTTGCCGGGTGTGTTGTGATGATCTGTCGCAGGTCAGTTCCAGGCCAAGGGCACCAGAACCGTGCCGCGCCCCATGTACCCGTCGCCGTTCTGGTCTAGGTAGAAATCACGGCCCGGATAGGCCCCGCGCACGACATACTGCCCGTCTTCCAGCGTCAGCGCCCCCACCTGACCGCGCGCAGAACCGCCGCAGACGGCCTTTCCGTTCTGGCAGGGCACAAGGCTGAAGCTCTGGATGGTGCGCAGCGGATCGGGATCGTTCACCAGCACGGTCACGACCTGACCATCGGCAAAGGGCGTATCGCGGAAGGCGTCGGTGAACGCGGCCCCCATCGCATTCGGTCCGTCCGACAACGGGCCGGTGCAGGCACCCAGCGTCGCAAGGGCAAGGATCATCAGGGCGTATCGAGTCACGGGCGTCGTCCTTTTCGGCTGCACATCAGTCTTGTCCGCTGACCCCCTGCGGCGCAAGTGGCAATGGCGTCACGCCCGCATCGGGGGCAAGTTCCTCGAAATCGAAGTTGTCCAGCCGATCCGCCCGCTTGCCTGCCCGCGTCGCTGCCGTCAGCACGCCGGACACGTCATCACTAGCCTGCCGGAGGTGGGTTTCCAGCTTGCCGGCGCGTTCGGTGATGATCTCGACGTCGCGGTGCAACTGGCGCAGCGCGGAGCGGATGGCACCCGCCTGTTTGCGCATCCGCGCGTCTTTCAGGATCGCGCGCATGGTGTTCAGAGTCGCCATGCAGGTCGTCGGCGACACGATCCAGACACGCGCATCAAAGCCCGCGCGCACGACCTCTGGCAGGCGGGCGTGCAGTTCGGCATAGACCGCCTCGGACGGCAGGAACATGATCGCGCCGTCCGCCGTCTCGCCTTCGATGATGTATTTCTCCGAGATCGCCTTGATGTGGACCCGCACCGCCGCACCAAGGTTGCGCAGGGCCACGGCCTGATGGTCTTTGGTTTCCGCGGCCGCAAGCGCCTCGTAGGCTTCGAACGGAAACTTGGCGTCGATCACGATGGGGCCCGGCGGGTTCGGCAGGTGGACAAGGCAATCGGCGCGCTTGCCGTTGGAGAGCGTGTGCTGCAGCGTGTAGCTGTCGGTCGGCAGCGCCTTGGACACGATGTCGGTCAACTGGATCTCACCGAACAGCCCGCGCCGCTGCTTGTTCGACAAAATGTCCTGAAGCGACAGCACGTCGCCCGACAGTTTCTCGATATTGCTTTGGGCGCGATCGATGGTGGCAAGGCGTTCCTGCAACTCCGTCAACTGCTTGGTCGATTTTTCGGCACTGCCGGTCAGCGTTTCCTTCATCCGTTCCTGAAGGTCGGCAAGGCTGCGTGCGGATTTCAACGCGTTGTCCGACAGGCGTTCGGCGACCTGCGCGTTGACCTCGGCCAGTCGCGATTCCATCGTCTGGATCACCCGCATCTGCGCCGTGGCCTGCGCATCGCTGACGGTCTGGATGTTGCCCGCAAGCTGGCTTTGCCCGTTGCCCAGCGCCTGCATGTAGTCGGTCAACTGTCCCATTTGTCCGGCCAGCGAATCCACCGTCTGCGTCGTGCGCGCAGCCCGGCGGGCGGCGGCGATCAGCAACCAGAACAGCAGGATCAACAGGACGCCCGCAACCAGCGCCGCCTGAACGATGGGGTCGGTCAGATCAACGGTCATGTGCGTCCGAACAGCCGGTCGATGTCCGCCAGCGACAAGGTGATCGAGGTCGGCCGCCCGTGGTTGCACTGGCCCGACAGCGGGGTTGCCTCCATCTCGCGCAGGAGCGCGTTCATCTCTGGCCCCGACATGCGGCGGCCCGTGCGGACCGATCCGTGACAGGCGACGCGCGACAGGATCGCGTCGATCCGGGCCTGAAGCGGGGCGGTGTCGCCGCCGTCCTGCACCGCGTCCAGCACGTCGAGGATCAGGCGTTTCGCATCCACCGTGCCCAGGATCGCCGGCGTTTCGCGCACCGCGATGGCGCTGCCGCCGAAGGGTTCGATGGACAGGCCGAGCCGCGACAGGTCGCCCGCCAGTTCCAGCAGGATCGACGCCTCTGTCGGCGACAGTTCCACGATTTCCGGGATCAGCAAGGCCTGTGCCGCGACGCCCGTGCTGGCGAGCTGCGTCTTCAGCTTCTCATACACCAGCCTTTCGTGGGCGGCGTGGGCATCGACGATGACAAGCCCCGCGTCGGTCTGCGACAGGATGTAGTTCTCGTGCAACTGCGCCCGCGCGGCACCCAGCGGCAGCGCTTCCGCTGCGCCCTCGACCACGGGTTCGATCCGGGCCGACGGTTGCTCCGCAAAGCCCGACTGAAACGTCATGGAGGCGGCGGTAAAGCGTGGACCGGTCGCCTGCCGGTCCATCTGATAAACGCGGGCCTCGGTCGTCGCTGGCGTCATTGCGCCCAGTGCCGCATGGCCGACGGTCGTGGCGCTGCGATGGCCGGCCCCGGCCAAGGCATGACGGATGCCGGACACGATCAGCCCGCGCACGCAGGCGGGGTCGCGGAACCGGACCTCGGACTTGGCGGGGTGGACGTTCACATCGACCAGCGTGGCGTCGCAATCGACGAACAGGCAGGCGACGGGGTGTCGGTCGCGCGACATGACGTCCATATAGGCCGCGCGCAGCGCCCCCAGCAGCATCCGGTCCCGCACGGGTCGTCCGTTGACGTTCAGGTATTGCGCGACGGCGGCCCCCTTGGAAAACGTCGGCAACGCGGCAAAGCCGGTCAGGTGAAAGCCGTCGCGCTCTGCATCGAGCGGCAAGGCGTTGTCGGCAAAGTCGCGCCCCAGCACAGCGCGCAACCGGCCCCGCAGCGCGTCGAACATGTCGCCCGTCTCTGCGTCCGCGCGAAACAGGGTGCGCGCATCGCCACCCGTTGCATCGCGCAGGATGAAGGTTACGAAGGGTTCCGCCATCGCGAGACGGCGCGCGACATCCACGACGGCCTGCGTTTCGGCCCGGTCGGTACGCAGGAATTTCAGCCGTGCCGGGGTGGCGTAAAAGAGGTCCGCCAGTTCGACCTGCGTGCCGCGCGGACCGGCGGCGGGCTTGACCTGTGACATGCGCCCGCCATTGACCTGCACCGTGGCGGCGGCATCATTCGCACGGCTGCTGATCGTCAGCCGCCCGACGGCGCCCAGCGACGGCAAGGCCTCGCCCCGGAACCCGAAGGAGTGGATGTTCAGCAGGTCGGTACCATCAATCTTGGACGTGGCATGGCGCGACAGGGCCAGCGGCAGGTCCGGGCCTGCGATCCCGCAGCCGTCATCCACGACACGGATCAGCGTCTTGCCGCCGTCGGCGATCGTCACCTCGATCCGGGTTGCGCCCGCGTCGATGGCGTTCTCGACCAGTTCCTTGACCGCAGAGGCGGGGCGTTCGACGACTTCTCCAGCCGCGATGCGGTTGATCGCGGCCTCGTCCAACTGGCGGATCACCGGGCGCGCGTCGTCGCGTATCTGGGGGCAGGTCATGGTCATGCCACTAGGGATAGCACGACGTCCCGCGATTCTACGAGGGTGAATTGCACCCACCATCGACATCGGCCGCGCAGAGACTCAGTCTGTGGCGTCAAGCCCTTCAGGCTGCCCCACCACGACAAAGTGCAATTTCTCCGGCTGCAGCAGATCACGCGCAACGCGGTTCACGTCGTCCAGGGTCACCGCGTTCAGCATCTCGTTGCGGTTCTCGACATACTCCGGCGGCAGCCCGATCACCTGCATCCCGACGAGGATGCTCGCGATCTCGGCGTTGCCGTCGAACCGGAGGGGATAGGCACCGGTCAGGTAGGTCTTGATCTTGTCCAGCTCTTCCGGCGTGACACCTTCCTCTGACAGCCGCGCCCATTCCGCCTTGATGACGTCGATGGCCTCGGCCACCGTGGCATTCGACGATGCGACCTGTCCCAGCCACAGTTCCGCATGGAATTTCGGCACAAGAAACGCGCTGACGCCGTAGGTCAGGCCGCGTTTCTCGCGCACCTCGTTCATCAGACGGGATTCGAACCCCGCACCGCCGAGGATCTCGTTCAGGATGTAGGCGGCCATGTAGTCGGGGTCGTCGCGCTTGATCCCCGGCTGACCAAACAGCGCCACCGCCTGCGGTGTGTCGAAGGGAATGACCGTGACGCCGCCGTCCAGCGCCGATGTCGTATCCACGGGCAGCCCCGGTCCGGTCGCCGGCAGGTCGCCCAGCAGCCGGTCCAGCATCGCGCCCAATTCGTCGGGCGTGATGTCACCCACAACACCGACGTAAATCCGGTCGCGGACCAGCGCATTGGCGTGGGCCGTCACGATGTCGTCGCGGGTCAGGGCGGTGACGCTTTCGACGGTGCCGTCAAGCTGTAAGCCATACGGATGGTCGCCAAAGGCCGCAGCGTCGAAGGCCGCACCGGCGATGGCACCGGGCGACTTCGCATCGCTTGCGATATTCGCAAGTACCTGCTGGCGCACCCGGTCCACCGCACTTTGGTCGAAGCGCGGATTGACCAGCGCCTCACGCAGCAGGCCGACGGCCTCGTCGCGGTTCTCGGTCAGGAATTGCGCGGTGATCGACACCATGTCGTCGCCGGTGTCGAAACCGTAGCTGGCCGCCAGTTCCTCGCGCCGGGTCTGGAAGGTCTGCGCGTCCATGTCGCCGGCCCCTTCCTCGATCACGGCCATCATCAGGTTCGTCGCCCCGCGCTTGCCGGGTTCATCGATGGACGCTCCGCCAACCACGCGTATGTCCAGCGCGGTGAAGGGGATGGCGTGATCCTCAACCAGCCAGGCATTGATGCCGCCGGGCGATGTCACCTGCTGGATGTTCACGGCCGCCTGCGCAACGGAAGCTGCCAGCGCGACGCACAGTGTCAGGACAAAACGGATCATCGGGCTTGCTCCTTGTCGGCCACGACCCAGCCGGTCACGGATTGGTTCAGGTCGAAGACGTCGGCGGCGGCGGCCTTGATATCCTCTGCCGTGACCTCTTGCAGCACCTGCGGCCAAGCCTCGACGTCCTGCACGGTCAGGCCCTGCGTCAAGGCGGCACCGTAACGCTGCGCACGCCCCTGCACGTCGTCGAGGGCGTAGATCTCCTGCGCTTTCAACTGCGTGCGGATACGGTCCAGCGCCGCCGGTTCGATGTCGGAAGCCATGAAGTCCGACAGCACCTTGTCCATCGCCGCCTCGGCCTCTGACAGGGTCACGCCGGTCGATGGCACGACGGACAGCGCAAAGGTCGTGGTGTCGAGGCTGGACGGATCGTAGCCCGCGTTGGTGTAAACGGCGGTCTGCGTGTCGAATTGCAGCGCGCGGCCGAGGGCGGAGGTAAAGGGCGAGCCGCCCAGAAGTTCCGACAGATAGACCAGTGCGGCAGCGGTCTTCTGGTCGCCGGTGTCGCGTTCCGGGGCCAGGTAGCTGCGCACGACATAGGGCTGGCTGACGCGGGGATCGGTATAGGTGATCCGGCGGGGTGCGGTCTGCGGCGGCTCTGTCGGGCGCAGGCGCGGGGGCAGCTCGGGTTCGGGCGGGATCACGCCGTAGTACTTTGCCGCCAGCGCCATCACCGCGTCGGGCTGCACGTCGCCGGCGACAATCAGGATCGCGTTGTTGGGCGAATAGTTTAGCGTGTAGAAGTCCAGCGCGTCCTCAAGGCTCAGGTCCGCCATCTCGTGCCGCCAGCCGATGACGGGCACGCCATAGCGATGGTTCTGGTACTGCGCCGCCTTGAACTGTTCCTGCGCCAGTGCGCCGGGGTTGTTGTCGGTCCGCTGGGCGCGCTCTTCGATGATGACGCGACGCTCTGTCTCGATGTCGCTTTCGGACAGGCGCAGGTTCTCCATCCGGCTGCTTTCCATCTCCATCATCAGGGGCAGACGGTCGGCGGCGACGCGCTGGAAATAGGCGGTGTAGTCATAGCTGGTAAAGGCGTTGTCGGACCCGCCGTTCGCCGCGACGGTGGCGGAAAACTCGCCGGGTGCCAGCTTGTCCGTGCCCTTGAACAGCAGATGTTCCAGAAAATGCGCGACGCCGGACTGGCCGACCTGTTCGTCGGCGGACCCGGCGCGATACCAGACCATCTGGACGGCGACGGGGGCGCGGTGATCCTCGATCACCACCACATCCATGCCATTGTCGAGGCTGAAGGTCGTCACGTCGTCGCCGATCTTGACCGGGGCGGTGACAGTGACGGTCGTATCGCCTTCGGTAAAAGTGCGGGGGGCGCCTGCGGTCTGGGCATGCAGGGGGGCCAAGCCGAGGAACAGGAAGGGAACGGCCAGAATGCGTGTCATGAAGGTCCTGCGCGGTTGGTCAGCGTTGCCTGCAACCTGACCTTTTCACCCCATGACTTCAATCGGCCAAACGTCCTTGTGATGCCACTGTCAGGCCGAAGGTGGGCGCAGGCCGATCTGGCGCACGGGGGCGGCGCGTGGCGGCATGTCGGCGGGGTTCGTGCCGCCGGGGGTCGGAGCCGGCAGGGCATTGGTCGCGGGAATGATCAACGGTTCCTGCGTCTTCACGTTCGACTCGTCCGGGCCCGTGGGGCCGGTATTCCGGCCACAGGCGGCAAGTGCCAGACACAGACCCAATCCCAACATCATTCGCAGCATAATCGTCCTCGATCCTGACTTCGCATCGTTCTAGCGCAGGTCGGCCCCCGCGTCAGGCCTTCTTTTTCGCAGGCGGCGTGCGGCCGTCCGGCAGCAGGGCCAGCCCCAGCGCGCCCGCAAAGATCGCGACGTCGGCCACGTTGAAGGCATAGGGGTTGTTGATGCCGCAGCAGGACATGTTGATAAAGTCCGCGACAGCCCCGTACAGCAGCCGGTCCACGACGTTGCCCAGCGCACCGCCGATCAGCAAGCCCGCGCTGATGTAGGTCCATTTTGTCCCGCCAGTGCGCCACAGCCAAGCCAGCACGGCGGCAGAGATCGCAAGCGCCACGCCGATCAGCACCCAGCGCAAGTCAGCAGACGCGCCGAGACCAAAGTTGACGCCCCGGTTCCATGCCATCTGGAACACCAGAAAGGGTCCGGCAATATCGATTTCCTGCAAGGCGACCAGGTTCATCCAGTGGACGACGATATATTTCGTCGCCTGATCCAGCAGGAACGTCCAGAATCCCGCCCAGAAGATCAGTCGCATCGGCTTTTCCTAGTGCTTGAAGTGGCGCATGCCGGTGAAAACCATCGCGATCCCGGCGGCGTCGGCAGCGGCGATCACCTCTGCGTCGCGCATCGACCCGCCGGGCTGGATGACACAGGTGGCACCGGCGGCTGCCGCCTCCATCAGACCATCGGCAAAGGGAAAGAAGGCGTCCGACGCCACGGCAGAGCCGATGGTCAACGGCGCGGGCAGGCCCATCGCCTCGGCCATCCGTTCGGACTTCTTCGCGGCGATCAGGGCGCTGTCCAGACGACTCATCTGCCCGGCACCGACGCCGACCGTGGCGCCGTCCTTGACGTAGACGATGGCGTTGGACTTCACATGCTTGGCGACGGTCCAGGCGAATTGCAGGTCGGCCATCTGCGCGCCGGTCGGCTGCACCTGGGTCACGACGCGCAGATCGGCGGCGGGGACGTGGCCGGTGTCCTTGTCCTGCACCAGCATCCCGCCGGCAACCTGGCGGTAGGTCAGCGCATGGGCCTTGGGGTCGGGCAGGCCGTCGGTCGTCAGCAGGCGCAGGTTCTTCTTGGCGGCGAACACGGCGCGGGCGGCGTCGGATGCACCGGGGGCGATCACGACCTCGGTGAAGATCTCGACGATGGCCTTCGCCGTTTCCTCGTCGAGGGGCATGTTCAGCGCCACGATGCCGCCGAAGGCAGAGGTGCGGTCGCAGTCGAACGCCTTCTGATACGCGTCCCGCAGGGTCGCACCGCGCGCCACGCCACAGGGATTGGCGTGCTTGATGATCGCCACGGCGGGGCCACCCGCGGGGTCGAATTCCGCAACCAGCTCGAACGCCGCATCGGTGTCGTTGATGTTGTTGTAGGAAAGGTCCTTGCCCTGATGCTGCACCGCTGTTGCGACACCGGGCCGCCCGGTGCCGTCGCTGTAGAAGCTGGCGGTCTGGTGCGGGTTCTCGCCATAGCGCAACTCTTGCCGCAACTCGCCGGCAAAGGCGCGGCGCCGGGGGGTCGCAAGCTCGATCGCCCCGGCCATCCACGTGCTGACGGCCGCGTCATAGGCCCCGGTGCGGGCGTATGCGGTCTGCGCCAGCCGCTGCCGGAACGCCAGCGTGGTCTGGCCGTCGTTGGCATCCAGTTCGGCCAGCAGAGCGTCATAGTCGGCCACGTCGACGACGGTGGACACGTAGGCATGGTTCTTGGCCGCAGCCCGGATCATCGCCGGGCCGCCGATGTCGATATTCTCGATGCAGGCGGCATAGTCGCCGCCCGTGGCAACCGTGTCCTCGAAGGGGTAGAGGTTCACGACCAGCAGATCGATCGGCGCGATGCCGTGATCCTGCATCGCCTGCACATGGCCCGCGTCGTCGCGGAGCGCCAGAAGGCCGCCGTGGACCATCGGGTGCAGGGTCTTGACGCGGCCGTCCATCATTTCGGGAAAGCCGGTGACCTCGGCCACATCGGTGACGTCTAGCCCCGCATCGCGCAGCGCCTTGGCTGTGCCGCCGGTCGACAACAGTATGACATCGCGATCCGCCAGCGCGCGGCCAAGGTCAATCAGGCCGGTCTTGTCGGATACGGACAGAAGCGCGCGGCGGATGGGTTGCAAGGTCATGTATCGTCCCCGGAATCGTTGTCATCATCCTCCGCCCGTTGCGGCGCAAGGTCACGGACGACGTCGGGCGTGTCCTGTGCCTTGGCCAGAGACCAGCGGATGCGCGTCGCATAGGCCATTGCGACCCCGGATAAAACCACCTGTCGTGCCGCGCGCGGCTTCAATCGTCCGGATTCGAGGTAAACCGAAGGCTCGAGCCGCAATTCCGCGTGCCCGTCGTGACGCAGGACCCAGATTTCGCCGGATTTCAGCGCCATTGACACGGCGGCCCCGCCCAGATCAACGGTGGCGTCCACGTCCGGGTGCAGGTGAAAGCGAATGGCAAAGGGAATCCCCTGCATCTGCGTCGCATCGAGGGCGCGATCGAATCGCTGTTTGTCCGGTACGTCGAGGGTCGTCAGCAGGTCCTCGCCGGACAGGCCGCGCCCGTCGGTAGTCATCTCCAACGTCCGGGCGTGGGTCAGACCGTGGGTGATGCGAAAGCCGTCATGGGACAGTTCGGCGCGGCGTCCGTCGTCCAGATGCGTCACGATGCAGTTCACCACGTCGGGCAGATCGACCAGCATTTCCTGCGCAATGCCATTGGTGCTGATGGCAGCACCCAGCCGCGACGACGAATAACCACCGATCCCAAGGGTCGAGTGGCTGGGCGTGGCCCGCCCGGCCCGCCGCCAATCGGCCCCGAAGCTGACCCCTGACCCGCAGTTCACGATCAGCGGACGACGGCCCGACGTCAGCTCGAACGCCAGCGTGCTGGCATGGGCGTTGATCGAGGCAGCACCTTCGGGCGGACGCGCGCCATCGGCGATCAGGGTCGTGCGACCCGCACTGATACGGGCAAAGCCCATGCACTGCGCATCGCCGGTCTGCCGGGGGCCAGCGGTCTGCGCCAGCGCATGATCCAGTCGCCCGTCCATGCCCCGACCACCGCCATGAAACCGGGCAAGACCACCGTCCGCATGGCGCAACGCCCGCAACGTCGGCCCGATGCGACCGATGGCGTCCGAGATGGCCGCAGGCACCGTCTGTCCGCTGTCGGCAATCGCAGACTGCGCCCAATGCAGCAGGGTCAGAATGTCCAGCAGCTCCTCGGGATTGCGGGTATCGATGCCGCCATCGGGGCGCACATGCGTGGCGCAGTCCGCAGCCAGCGCCTTGATCGCCGGGGCGGTCAGCCTCTCCATCCCTTCCAGCGAGAGGCCGGCATAGATCATGCCCGCCAGCGCCTCGAACCGGGCAAGGCCCGGACGAGTCGATCGCCAGCGGCGCGACAGGAACAGCGTCTGCTGCCCCAGCGACCGAAAGATGCGCGCCTGCCCGTCCCGGTCCTGACCGCGCAGCAGGAACACGCCGTGCGAAATCCAGCGGATCAGCCGCCGCCCTGCGAGGTCGGGCGTCCAGCCAGGACCGGACCCGTCGCCGAATGTGTCGATCCATTCGCCCACCCAGGCCTGCGCCGCCTGCCGGGCGCGGGCGTCACCGACCGCCGCCAGATCGTCGAGCCAGCCGAATCCGTGCAACTCCTGATCGACCATCGCGCGGTCGCCCATCGCCTGCCAGATCGACCTGCCCGGGGCTGTCGTCAGCACGCCGGCGAACAGGAAATTCCCGGCCAGCAACTGCCGTCCCCGCGCGAAATGACCGATGCTGCGGGGTTCGGGCTGCGACACGAAACCCGTTGCGGGTCGTGCGCGTGCCGCCCACCGCGCATGGGCACGGTGCATGAAGGCCCGATTGCGGGCACGCCATGATTGCTGGTCGGCCAAGCTCAAGCCTCTGGATCGCGGTTTCGCATTGTTCTTGGGCGCGAGGTTAGCGCGAGGGGGTGCCGCTGTCACGCGGCCTTTGTCAGAACCGCCATGTAGAAGCCGTCCATCCCGCCCTGTGCTGCCCAGTAATCGGGCCGCAGACGCAGGCCACCTTCCTCGGTGATCCAGGCGGGGTCGATGCCGGGACGATCCAGTGTTGAACGGTCCACACTCAGACCAGGATGACGCACCAGCGCCTCGTCCACCTGCACCTCGCCTTCGTCGGGCAGAAGTGAACAGGTGCAGAACAAGAGCCGCCCGCCGGGTTTCAGCAACGTCAGCGCATGGTCGATCATTGCGCCTTGCTGTGCGATCAGATCGCCGAATTCAGCCCCGTCCTTGGCATAGGGCAGATCGGGATGACGCCGCATCGTGCCGGTCGCGCTGCATGGCGCGTCCAGCAGGACGGCGTCCCATTCGCCTGTCACGTCAAAGGCATCCGCCACCTCGCAGATCGCGTTCAGCCCGACGCGGGTCAGGTTCTGCGCCACCCGTGCCATGCGGGAGGCGCTGGCATCGACCGCCGTGACCTCTGCCCCTCGCGCCGCAAGCTGGAGAGTCTTGCCGCCCGGCGCAGCGCACAGGTCCAGCACCCGCAGACCCGCGATGTCCCCCAGCAGTTGCACCGGCAAGGCCGCAGCGGCGTCCTGCACCCACCAGTCGCCGGCATCGTAGCCCGGCATTTGCGTAACCTGCCCCGCATCCATGACGCGCACCGATCCGGTCGGCAGGACCGTGCCGCCCACCGCATCCGCCACAGCCTGCGCACCGCCCTTCGGGGTCAGGTCAAGCGGCGGTGTGGTGGCCTGGACCGCCTCCATCGCTTCCACGTCCTTGCGACCCCATGCGGCGACAAGGGGTTGGCGCAGCCAGCCCGGCAGCAGCGGCGCAGGCATCTGCGACCACGCCTCTGGCCCCCTGTCCGCGACCTTGCGCAACACGGCGTTGACCAGCCCCTTCAGCCGCGCGGTGTGATGGTTGCGGCTCACGATCTCGACATAGCTGTTCACGACGCCGTAGGCCGCAGCCCCCTGCGCGATCTCGACCGTGCCAAGGCGCAGGGCGTTCCGGACGTAAAGCGGCGGCTCTTTCGTCAGAAACGGCTTCAGCATCCGGTCGGCGCGGTCGAGCATCCGCAAGCCTTCGGTCGCAAGCCGCTGCGCCCGCGCGCGGTCCTCGGGTGCCAGATGATCCAGCGCCCCGCCGCCCAGCAGTTCGGACAGCAGACGCCCCTCCTCGATGACCTGTTGCAGCAGGTGATGCGCGGCGCGGCGGGGCGCGAGGCCGGTCTGATCCATGGGAAACCCTTGTTTGGTGTCGCAAGCGGGGTATATCAGCCGCAGACCCCCGGCAAGGACAAGACCATGACCGACCCGAATCCCGACCTGCCCCCCGCCGCGCGGCGCGCATTGGCCGAGGCCGCCGAGCGCCGCAAGGAGCGAGAAGGGCTGGCGTTGCCCAAGGAAGTCGGAGGCCGCGATGGGCCTGAACCGGTGCGCTATGGCGATTGGGAGAACAAGGGCCTTGCCATCGACTTCTAGCGGATGCGCAGGGTCGCGTCGTCGCCCTGCCCCCTGTCTGCGGTGAAGCGCAACAGATCGCCGTTCAGATCGACGCGCTGGCAATTCAAAGGGAAATCGCGGTCACCCCACATCATCTCGCGGCAGAAAAACCCGTCTTCCCAGGACCACGATCCCGACACGGTGCCACCCATCGCGTCGCCCGCGATGCGACCGTCGCCGGTGACGCGCAGGGCGACGCCGAACAGCCGTTGGTCCAAGCTGCGCCCCTCCACCAAAGATAAGAATGTCGCGCGGTCGGTGATGGGCTGGTAGCCCTGCGCGCTGGCGGCGAGCGGTACGGCGGTCAGCAGAGCGACAATCAGGGCTTTCACGGGCAATCCTCCTGCCGTTGCGACCTAGTGCGCTGCGCAGCAGATCAAGTCACAGACCCAGCACATCCACCATGTCGTAATGTCCCGGCGCACGGTCCTGCCCCCATAGCGCCGCTTTCATGGCACCGCGCACGAACACGCTGCGATCCGTGGCGACGTGACGCAGAGTGATCCGTTCGCCGTCGGCGGCAAAGATCACGTCATGTTCGCCCACGATGTCACCCCCCCGGATCGCCGTGAACCCGATGTCGCCCCGCTTGCGCGGCCCGGTAATCCCGTCACGCCCCGCACAGCGCACGTCGGCCAATGCGACGCCGCGCCCCTCGGCCGCCGCTGCGCCCAGCATCAGGGCGGTACCCGACGGCGCGTCGACCTTGTGGCGGTGGTGGGCTTCCACGATCTCGATGTCGAAGTCTTCGTCCAGCGCCGCCGCGATCTTGCGGGTCAACTGTGCCAGCAGGTTCACGCCCAGCGACATGTTTCCCGCCCGCACGATCACCGCGTGATGCGCGGCACGGTCGATCGCGTCCACGTCCACTTGCGACAGCCCCGTTGTGCCGATCACATGCACCGCACGTGCCTGCGCCGCGAGGCCGGCAAAGGCCACGGTGGCGGCGGGTGCGGTGAAGTCGATGACCGCCTGCGCGCGCGCAAAGGCATCGACGGGATCATCGGTCACGGTCACGCCCAGTGCCGCGCCGCCCATCGCTGTGCCGACGTCCAGACCGACCCAGTCATGGCCCGCGCGTTCCAGCGCGGCGACCAGGTGGCAGCGTTCGGATGCGGCGACAGCCTTGACCAGCATCTGCCCCATGCGGCCCGATGCCCCCGTGATGACGATTCCCGGCGTGTCGGTCATGCCCGCTCTCCCTGCAACTTTCCGCCAAGGCATAGCCGCAGCATGGCCTGCCGAAAAGCCCACGCTTGGAATTGTCACACTCCGGCGTTACATGCGGGCCATGGCAAAGACATCATCCTCCGGGGGCGGCGCCCCCAACCAGCGACAACTGCGGCTAGGCGAACTGATCCGCCGGCGTCTGTCCGAACTTCTTCAGCGTGGCGAAATCCACGATCCGGACCTCACGCGCATGATGATCACGGTGGGCGAAGTGCGCTGTTCCCCGGACCTGTCCGTCGCGACCGCCTTCATCCTGCCGCTGGGTGGCGACAAGAAGGAAGAGGCGTTGCTGGCCCTGCGCAAGTCCCGCCACGAGATCCGGCGCGAGGTGGCGAAGGTGCTGAACATCAAGTTTGCCCCTGAAATCCGGTTCGAGATCGACGACACCTTCGACCGCATGGACGCCACCCGCGCCCTGTTCGAAAGGCCCGAGGTCAAGGCCGATCTTGATGCGTCGGACACCACCGCTGCGCCCGCAGAGGGTGAGACGACGGAGTCCGACAAGGACGACGACGCCTGATGCGCCTGCTGGTCCTCGTTCTGGCACTCCTCGCCGGTCCCGCAATGGCCGTGACGTGCGAGGATACCGTTTTCGAAGGTCACCGGTTCACCGTCTGCACCGTCGACGCAGCGGTCGAAGAACTGCATTTCTTCCACCGCGACGACACGGGGCAAGTGCTGGGTGGATGGTCCGCGCTGTCGACGCAGGTCGCGCCTCGTGTCGTGACCTTTGCGATGAACGCCGGCATGTATCACGAAGACCGCCGCGCCGTGGGCCTATACATCGAAAACGGGATCGAGGCTGCGCCGCTCGTCACCAGCGACGGTCCGGGCAATTTCGGCCTGCTGCCGAACGGCGTGCTGTGTCTGACCGACGACAGCGCCCGCGTGATCGAATCATTGGCCTACGAACAGCGGCGGCCCGCCTGCCGCGACGCCACGCAATCCGGCCCGATGCTGGTCATCGGTGGTAGGCTGCACCCCCGATTCCTGCCGGCGTCCGATTCCATCAACATTCGAAACGGCGTCGGCACCAGCGCCGACGGCCGCACCGCGATCTTCGCCATCTCTGGCGATCCGGTGAACTTCGACACCTTCGGGCGGTTCTTTCGCGATGTGCTTAAGACTCCGGACGCGCTGTTCCTCGACGGTTCCATCTCGCGGTTGTACGCGCCGCAGATCAATCGCGCCGACTTCGGCTTTGCACCGCTGGGGCCGATGATCGCGGTCGTCGAATAGGGCACCGATAACGGCCTTTGCTGCCGCTGGTGCGCTCATCATGCGACAGGGGCGCTTGACCCCGGACCTGTGCGGGCCTAGCAGGCGCCTTCACTTCGGAACGGAGGCCCCCATGGGACGGCGCAAATCGGGACGCAACATTTCGGGCTGGCTGATCGTGGACAAGCCGGCGGGCCTGACCTCGACCACCGTCGTGAACAGGGTGCGCTGGGCGTTGAACGCCAACAAGGCGGGCCATGCCGGCACGCTCGACCCCGACGCGACCGGCGTGCTGGCGATTGCGCTGGGCGAGGCGACGAAGACCGTGCCCTACATCACGGATGCGCTGAAGGCCTATACATTCACGATCCGACTGGGACAGTCGACTAATACCGACGACGCCGAAGGCGAGGTCGTGGCCCAAAGCGACCTGCGCCCCACTGATGACCAAATCAAGGATGCACTGGGCCGCTTCGTCGGCGACATCATGCAGGTGCCGCCGCAATTTTCGGCCGTGAAGATCGATGGGGAACGCGCCTACAAGCGCGCCCGCGACGGCGAGACGATGGAGATCGCGGCGCGGCCCCTCTGGGTGGAAAGCCTGCTGCTGGACGACCGCCCCGACGCCGATCACGTCACGCTGGAGATGGTCTGCGGCAAGGGCGGCTACGTCCGGTCGATCGCCCGCGACCTTGGCGAAGCCCTTGGCTGCCACGCCCATGTGCGGACCCTGCGCCGCATCTGGTCCGGCCCGTTCAAGGCCGATGACGGTCTGACACTGGAAAAGATCGACGCCATCGCCCGGACAGACGACCTCGATACCTACGTCCAGCCGCTCGAAGTGGGCCTTGCCGATCTGCCGATGGTCATCTGTCCGACGGCAAGCCTGACGCCGCTGCGCAACGGCAACCCCGCGATGGTGATCGCCACCGGCATCGACTACGGCACAGAGGTCTGGGCCGCCCATGACGGGCGCGCCGTAGCCGTCGGTCGCCTGATGGGAAGTGAATTGCACCCTGCGCGCGTCTTTGTCGACGACTCTGCACCGGGCGACTGATCTTTGCAGAACAGGCGGCTGCGGGATTGGCGCGGCGGGATCGCAGTGCGATGATGCCCGGCATTATCCACCGGCGCCACATCGCCGCCGACGACACGAGGTCCAGCGCGGTCTATTCCCCCTGCGAGGCTTATCGCTACCGCCTCGACCGGCAATGGTCCGATGCACTCGCGCTGGCCTGGGTGATGCTGAACCCCTCGACCGCGACAGAGGCCGCCAACGATCCCACCATCGCGCGGTGCGAGGCGCGCGCACGAACGGGCGGTTACGGCGGCGTGCGGATCGTCAACCTTTTTGCCTATCGCGCCACTGCACCCGCCGATCTGAAACGCCATCCTGCGCCCATTGGACCTGACAACGACACGCATCTGCTGCGCGCCTGCGACGGGGCGGCCTGCGTCGTCGCCGGCTGGGGCACGCACGGCATCCATCTGGATCGTGCGGATGCCGTCCTGTGCTTGCTGCGTGACAGGGGCGTGCAAATCCATACACTTGGCCTGACGCGGCACGGTCACCCCCGGCACCCGCTTTACGTCGCCTATGCGACCCAACCAAGGCTCTGGTCCCATGATTGAAGGTTTCACGCAGTCCCGCATCGACACCGGCGATGTCACGCTGTCGATCCACCGGGCCGGACGTGGTGCGCCACTGATCCTGCTGCACGGCTACCCGCAGAATCACCGTTGCTGGGCCAAGGTCGCGCCACGTTTTGCGCAAGATTTCGACACAATCGTCCCGGATTTGCGCGGATATGGCGACAGTGACGCGCCGGCCGACGACGCCGGGCATACCGCCTATTCAAAGCGTCGCATGGCCGCCGACATCGTCGGCCTGATGGATGCGCTCGGGTTGGACCGGGCGCATGTTCTTGGACATGATCGCGGCGCGCGGGTGGCCTACCGCCTGGCATTGGACCACCCAGACCGCATCGCCCGTCTGGGCATCATAGAGATCGTGCCGACCGGCGATTTCTGGGAGAGCTGGACCGCCGACCTGGCGCTGAAGGCCTATCACTGGACCTTTCTCGCGCAGCCTGCGCCGCTGCCTGAACGCATGATCGCCGCCAATCCCGTGGCCTACGTCGACTGGACGCTGGCCCAATGGACATTGGAAAAATCGCTGGCGGTCTTTGCGCCGGATGCGCTGGACAGCTACCGCGCGCAGATGTCGGACCCGGCCCGTGTTCACGCCATGTGCGCCGACTACCGCGCGGGGGCGTTTCTCGATCGGCAACTGGACGGTGACAGCCGGAAAGACGGCGACCTGATCGCCGCGCCCCTGCACTTCCTCTGGGCCGAAGGCGGCTTTCCGGCGCAGACCGGCGACCCCCTTTCGCTGTGGCGCAGATGGGCACCGCAGGTCACCGGCAATGCCTGTCGGTCGGGGCATTTCGCAATGGAAGAAAACCCGCAGGCCGTCCTTGACGCATTCCTCGACCACTTCCGGCGAAATTAACCGTTTCTTAATTCACGACATGCCATTGTGGCGAAACGGTGTTAAAAGAACTTCAACACTTCTGGATCGGGGGCGATCCTTTTAAGTTGAGGCACCATAATGCTAGCTGTTCTTGGATTCCTTGGCCTGGCCATGTCGTCATTCGTGATGCTGGGCCGGGACGATCAGCCCGACGACGACGCCGCAGGGATTGACACGCCTGACATCGACAGCACCGGTTTCAGGGAAATCGCGCCGGGCGTGTTCGAGATGTTGTCCGACGCCGATGGCGATGCTGGTGCAGGCGGCGTGCTTGCCGCAGATGGCGTGGATGCGGGCAAGGCTGTCGGCAACGGCGACACGCCAGATGCAGACTTTGCAAATATTGACATCGCTGCAAACGAGCCGATGCCCGTGTCCCTCATCACCAGTCCCGAACTGGAACCTGTCGAAGATTACGGCGACGACTTGTTGCCCGACCCGCCCAACGCCGTCGAACGATTTGGGACCGACGCGGGAGAGAATCTGTATGGCGAGTGGGGCGATGATCGGATTTTCGGGGCGGGCGGCGACGATGATCTGTTCGGCATGATCGGCGATGACATCCTGACCGGTGATGATGGCGACGACACCCTGACCGGTGGCGACGGCCAGGACTTGCTGGTCGGCGGGGCCGGCAACGATACGCTGGCAGGCGGCTGGGGTGACGACATGCTGGTCGGTGACGAGGGACGGGATCTGCTGAATGGCGGCGGCGGAGACGACACGCTCGACGGCCGCGACGGGGATGGCGGGTTTGACTACCTCAACGGGGGGGCCGGCGATGATCTGTTGATGGCGGGGCAAGGCGACCACCTGAACGGCGGCGAAGGCGCGGATGCCTTCAGCTTGCTGGCGGACGGCAAGAACTCCATCGACGACTTCGACCCGGACCAGGACGTGCTGGTCGTGACTTATGCCGGCGACACCCCGCCGGTGTTGTCCACAGCGGCCGGCGACGACGGCCTGACCTTGCTGGCCGACGCCACGGTCGTAGCCTATCTGTCAGGCGTCACGACGCTGGACCTGTCGACCGTGGTGCTAACTCCGGCTTGATTTTCCCGCTTTCCTTTCGGGCGCAAACCGCCTAATGGCACGCATCCGCGTGGGTTCTGGCCTGACGGACCCCTCCAAGGGCCTTTCTGGACGACATCCCGGATCGCGCCATTCACCCATAACCAAGGAGACCCCGATGTCGATTACGCCCGACGAAAAAGCCCGCGTCATGAAAGAATTTGCGACCAAGGAAGGCGACACCGGTTCGCCCGAAGTCCAGGTCGCAATCCTGTCGTCGCGCATCGCGACGCTGACCGAACATTTCAAGACCCACAAGAAGGACAACCACGGTCGCCGTGGCCTTCTGAAGATGGTGGCACTGCGCCGCAAACTGCTGGACTATACCCGCAGCAAGGACGAGGCCCGCTATCAGGACCTGATCAAGCGCTTGGGCCTGCGCCGCTAAGCCGGACGCGAACCCACAATGCAATGGAAAACGGCCCGCCAATGGCGGGCCGTTTTTTTGTCGTGTCTCTCGGCGGATCAGGCTTTGGTCTTGCGCCGACCGTACATCGCCAAACCGCCCAGACCCGCCAGCAACAGCGGCAGGCTGGCAGGCAGCGGGACCGCCGGAACGTCCGTCGCGTTGATCGTGATCTCTGACGACGCCAGCACGTTGGTCGTGTCCTTTGCAAACACCGAAAGGCGGAAGTTGTAGCTGCCCGGTGCATCCGGGTCCGCCGAATAGCCGAAGCCAAGGTTTTGCGACTGCTGTGCCACGTTGAAGGAATCGGCGAGGAGCATCAGATAGGCATTGTTCTCGGGAACGACCTTTTCATCTGCGGTTGTTGCATTGAAGCCCAGCGCGTGATCGTAGAAACCCGGAGTGTTGAAAGGATCGAGGCCCGCATAACTGACGCCGGCGGTGGCGTCGGTATCGAATTCGAACAGATAATCGAAGCTACTCAGAACGGCACCGGGCGTTCCCGTCACGTTCACGTTGATCGCCCAATCGAAGTTGAATACGGAACGGTTGGCGGGATTGGTCGTCAGTGCATTCGTGTCGAAATTGTAGGTATCAACGCCGTCGTAGTTGAAGATATTGGCGGCGGGATAGCGCTGCTTACCGCGTAATGCGATTTCGATGTTGTTGCGGACTTCACCAGTAAAGCCGCCATTTGCAATCCCGTCGCCGTTAATCTGATTGTAAGTCAGAAAGCCGGTTCCATTCAGTGTCGCCGCCGTCGCAGGTGCGGCAGCGCCAATGGCCAGACATATGGCCAAAAATCCGAATTTATTGTATGTCATCAT